>QMOE01000204.1 GCA_003648125.1 Chloroflexota bacterium | reverse complement strand
GCCAAACGATGATCGAGCGGGTGGGGATGCCGGTGCTCTGTCCGCCGCCGTACCTCTCCACCGACAACGCCACCGGTGTGGCCGTCGTCGGCTATCACCGCTTACAGGCCGGCCAGACGAGCGACTGGGACCTGGACGTGGAACCCAATCTGCGGCTGGTGTGAGCTGACAGAGCAGCGAGTAGTCACATCTGGGCGAGTGATACCCAACCTGGTATTAAGCGATCAGAAAGGAGCAAACCGAGATGACCACTGTGCTCACTAAAACGATTCCCCAACTTCAATCGGCCCAGGTAGACATCAACATTCACGTTTCGGCGCAGCTCAACATCACTCCTTTCGTCGCTCGACGGAAGGTCAATTCGTTGTTGCTAAACGCGGTGGGCACGGGATTGGGCAGTGACGAACCTACGCTGGTCATTGAGCATGATAATCTTCACTGGCGCGTGCCGGTTTTCCTGGCGTTGCCGCCCCATGGGCGTCTGGGTCAGGTAGGGCAGATTGACGTAGATGCTCAGACCGGTGAAGTGCTGGCCGATGCACAGTTGCTACAGGAGATAGCCAACCATGCCGAGCGACTTGTTGCCGGTTCCTCATTATAAGCAAAGTAACGAAGGGGCCTGTCTGCCAGCTTGCGCGCGGATGGTGCTGAGCTATCTCGATCTCCACATCGAAGAGGCACACATTAGTCGGTTGCTGCGCTCCCGTTCCTTCGGCACACCAGCCTATCACATTCGCTTTCTGGAATCCTTGGGAGTGTCTGTGACTTTCGGCAGTATGTCCTTGCCTCGACTGCGTGCTTATCTACGAGACGGCCTGCCTTGCATCGTCTTCTTGGATACTGGAGAGCTGTCCAATTGGGAATTCAGCGCTTATCACGCTGTCGTCGTGGTTGGGCTGGCGGAGGATACCGCGTATCTCAACGACCCCGCTTGTGAAGAAGCACCTCGCGCCGTTCCCCTGGATGAATTCTTGCTGGCCTGGTCCGAGTTCGATTACGAGTGTGCCATCGTGAGTCGTGCTTGACAAAGTGTGTAGGCCGGACCATCCTTGTCCGACATCTCCACCGCCTGCGGGCCGGGCAGACCAGCGGCTGGGACCTGGACGTGGAGCCCGATCTGCGGCTGGTGTGAACTGGCGGCAGCGAGTAGTTACATCTGAGCAAGTGATACCCAGCTAGTAATATCGAGCGCACTTGAAAATAGAGATCGTCGGCACCGGCTCTTCAGGCCGGTGCGGTCTTGGCTCAACTGATGATGAAACATACCCAGTTCAAATTTTGCCCTAAGTGCGGCACGCCGCTTGTTCTGAAGATGAGAGGAGATCGGCAACGCCCGGTCTGCCCGGCCTGCGGGTTCGTCGTCTACCTCAATCCGGCGGTGGCCGCTGGTACGCTGGTGGAGATGGACGGGCGGGTGGTACTCATTCGCCGCGGTGTAGAACCGCGCCAGGGGTACTGGGGACTGCCCGCTGGCTACGTGGAGGCCGACGAGTCCGCCGAGGAAGCCGCCATCCGCGAGACCCACGAGGAGGCCGGGCTGGAGGTGGAGCTGGACGACCTGCTGGGCGTGTACTCCTTCGGGGGAGGGGCGCGCGAACGGGGGGTGTTGGTTCTGTACTCCGCGCACGCGGTCGGCGGCGAACTGCGGGCCGGCGACGATGCGCTGGACGCCCGTACCTTCGCCCCGGACGAACTGCCGGAAATTGCCTTCTCCACCCATCGGGACGCCCTGCGGGAGTGGCGACGCGCACGAGCGGTGATCTACCGCACCGCGACTCTGGACGAGGCCGACGTGGTGGCCCAGATCAACGAGCGCTACGACTTCGAGGAGGGACGGGACTATCGTCAGTACGTCCTCGACCCGCAGAACGAGTTGCTGGTCGCAGTGGACGACAGCCAGGTGGTAGGCTTCTCCAGCTTGACCTTTCACCCCTGGAATGGGACGGCCAATCTGAACCAGATATTTGTCCAGCCCAATTATCGGCGGTGGGGTATCGCCACTCTGCTGATCAAGTACGCGCTGGACGTGGCCGGCGAGCATGGAGCGCGCACAGTCATCGCCGAAGCGCCGGTCAACAATCCAGTGCTGATGGTCTACCTCAAGGCCGGGTTTCGAGTGTGCGGCTTCATAGACGTGTACTACCCGCCCAGCGCCCACCAGCAGAGCACGGCGCTCTTCCTGGCCTATGATCTCGCTTCCCTGTCACCCGATGGAACGGATTAAGCCGATAAGAACTATCGGAGTCATCAAGCCCATCGGCTGAATCGGCTAAATCGGCTGACCAATGCCAAAGAGGAGATAATGCCCAACGACGAATTCCTACAAACCGCTATCGAAGCAGCCCGCGCGGCGGGCCAGATCATACGTGAGCAGCTCCACCAGGCCCACCAGGTGCGGCACAAAGGCCCCCGTGACCTGGTGACCGAGGTAGACATGATGGCCGAAGCAGCCATCGTGCGCATCCTGAGCGCTCGTTTCCCCGATCACGACATCCTTACCGAGGAGACGGCTGCGCCGCCACGACGCTCCCGCTACTGCTGGGTGATTGACCCCCTGGATGGCACTACCAACTACGCCCACGGCTACCCCGTTTTTTCCACGTCCGTTGCCCTCACCCTGGACGACGAGCCCATCGTCGGCGTGGTCTACGACCCGCTGCACGAATGGCTGTTCCACACCCAGCGCGGGGAGGGGGCTTACCTCAACGGTGAGCGATTGCACGTCAGCGCGGTGGATCAGCTCGGCGAGGCGCTGATCGGACTGGACTGGTCGAGCGACCTGAAAATGAGAGCCACGGTCATCGCTATTATCGGCCGGCTGGCCGGTCACATAGCTACGATGCGCGTGGCCGGCTCGGCAGCTCTGGCTCCCTGTTACGTGGCCGCCGGCTGGTGCGAGGGGTACTTTCACCTGGGGCTTAAGCCGTGGGATGCGGCGGCGGCAGCGCTCATCGTCCGCGAGGCCGGGGGGCGGGTCACTGCCCTGGACGGCCATCCCTGGCGGTTGAATGACCCCGGTTGTCTGGTCAGCAACGGGCTGATACACGAGCAGCTAAGAAAGTTTATCCGCCTGTAATCTACATCACACACAAACACACAAACGGAGACAAAGATGTCCGCCCTACATTCCGCTCTCGACGCTGTATTTCGCCCCCGCTCGGTGGCCGTGGTGGGGGCCACGGACAATCCCCGCAAGTGGGGATACCTGATCTTGAACAGCATCATCAAGGCTGGCTATCAGGGCCACCTCTATCCGGTAAATCCCCGGCGGGCGCAAGTCGCCGGGATGTCCGCCGTGCCCCGTTTATCGGCCATTCGGGAACCGCTGGACCTGGCAGTGGTAGCCGTGCCCAACGTCGCCGTCCCCGATGTGATCGCCGAGGCGGTGGACTGCGACGTGAAAGCGGCCATCGTCATCACCTCCGGTTTCGGCGAGGCTGGCGAGCACGAATTGGCGCAGCGGGTGCTGTCCATCGCCCGCCGTGGGCGGCTGCGACTGGTAGGGCCCAACGGGATGGGAGTCTATAGCCGGGCCGGTCGTTTCTGCGCGATGATGGTGCCCGCTCCCATCCGTCCCGGCAACGTGGCCTTCATCTCCCAAAGCGGCGGGTACGGCGTCCAACTTTTCCTGCTGGCCCGCCAGGTGAGCCTGGGTATTCACACCTTCGTCAGTTCCGGTAACGAGTTGGACCTGACCTGCACGGATTACATGGAGTACTTCGGGGACGACCCGCAGATCGCCGCCATCATGATGTACATCGAGGGCTTACACCCGGACGAGGGGCCGCGGTTCATCGAGGTAGCCCGCCGCGTCATACAGCGCAAGCCGGTAGTGCTGATCAAGACCGGGGTCAGTGCGGCCGGGGCGCGGGCGGCGGCCTCGCACACCGGGTCGCTGGTCGGCCATGACGAGATTTACGACGCGGCGTTCCACCAGGCGGGTATCCTGCGTGCCGACGGCCCGGAGCAGTTCTTCGACTACGTTAAGGCTCTGACCCGCCTGCCCCTGCCCCGCGACAACCGGATGGTGATCCTCACCCGGTCGGGCGGCGCGGGTGTGGCTGCCGCCGATGCTTGCGAGCGGCGAGGTCTGGTCTTGCCGCCCCTTTCAGACGCAGCGCGGAAACGGATCGAATCCTTCGTCCCGCCCTTCGCCTCGGCGCGCAATCCGGTGGACGTGACCGGCGATTTCGACATGGAGTGGTTCACCACCGCGCAGGGCATTCTCCTTGACGAGCCGCAATTCTCTGGGATGATCGCTCTCGGTCTCAGCGATCTTACCGTGGAAGGTACGGCTGACCACTTCCCGACGATGGTAGAAACCATCGCCCATGGTCTGGACAAAGCAGGCCGCACGCTTCTGGAGGAATTTCGCAGGCACGACAAGCCTATCGTGGTGGGAAGCCTCACACCGGACCATCCGGCGGTGCGCATGGTAGACGCCGGCGGCCTGCCCATCTACCCCACTCCGGCGCGTGCCGTGGACGCGATGGCCGCCCTGTGGCGGTACAAAGTTTATCGCCAGCGAACGTACAACGCCGCCGGGCCGGTACAACTAACGCCCGCCCAGGAAGAGGTCCTGGCACTGGTTGAAACGGCGCAGCGAGAAGGTCGCCCGGCGCTGACCGAACCAGAAGCGGCACAAGTAATGGCTGCCTACGGGATACCGATGGCCGCTAGTCGTCTGGCGACCGGGGTGGAAGAGGCGGCGGCGGCAGCCGATGAACTGGGCTACCCGCTGGCCCTCAAAATCGTCTCCCCCGACATTTTGCACAAAACCGACGTGGGTGGCGTGGTGCTGGACCTGACGGATGCGGAGGCTGTGCGCGAGACATTCCCGCGCCTGGTGGCGAAGGTGCGCCAACGCCGGCCCAGGGCGCGGATTGAGGGAGTGCTGGTACAACGCATGGCCCCGCCGGACGGACGCGAGGTTCTGATTGGCATGAAGCGCGACGAGCAGTTCGGGCCGGTGGTGCTGGCCGGGCTGGGCGGGATATTCACCGAGGTCGTTGGGGATACAGCTCTGCGCGTGGCGCCTGTGACCACGGACGAGGCGCTGGAGATGTTACGCGAGTTGCGCGCCTATCCGGTACTGTCCGGCGCGCGCGGCCAGGCCGCCTCCGACCTCGACGCGCTGGCCGAGATCATCGTCGCCGTGTCACGCCTGGCCGTGGGCTGCCCGGCCATCGCCGAGCTGGACCTGAACCCGGTTTTCGTCTACCGGGCGGGACAGGGTGCGCTGGCCGTGGATGCACTGGTCACTCTGCAACGGGGCTGAATCTCCCAGAAGAGAGCAATACAGAATACAGGAGGCTGGTTGACTGACAAAACTCGGTCACAGGCATATGACCTGGGCGAAGTCAGCGACCCGACACCGGAAAGCGGGCATTGCCCTCTGAG
>QMOE01000203.1 GCA_003648125.1 Chloroflexota bacterium | reverse complement strand
GCGTTAGGCAAAAGTTCCTCGGTCGCTTCATCGCGGAAGGTGTCACCGTTCCGGTCGTGGTAGGCCAGCACGCAGATGGAGGCCCCACCGGCTGTTTCTCCAGGATCGCCCGGCGCGAGTGTAGCTGGTTCGGGCGTAGGAGGCGCGGGCAGAGGCGAGGGGGTAGGCGCCTCGGCGGGTATAGAGATTACCAGTGCCTGGCCCACGTTGATCATGTCGTTGGGGCCGAGGGAGCCGGCATTGAGCTGCCGTAGCTGGTCTGTCTTCACGCCGTACATCAGAGCGATGCCAAAGAGCGTATCGCCGGATTCGACGATGTGGACAATGGCGCCATCGGGGCGCGGGGTTGGAGTTGCGCGCGGCGTGGGTGAAGGGCCGGCGGTGGGTGGGGGCGGCGGCGGCAGCGGGGTATCCGTCGGCGGTGTGCCGGGAGAGGTCATCACCAAACTGGCGTCGTCCCAGTAGGCATCCTGGTACTGGTATGCCCACTTGGTCTTGGAGCGCAAAAAGACGGTCACACTGCCTCCCGCGCCCACCTGGGCGCTGACCGGGCCGATGAGGTTGTAATGGTCGGGCGACCGCTGCTCCCCACTCCAGATGATGCCCGGCGAGAAAGGATCGGTGCCGCCGTTGGGATCAATGCCCACCTGGAAGGTCTGATTCCACGGATCTCCGCAGGAATAGCCCATTTTGTCGTCGTTGTCACAACTCCATCCGTGTGCGTAGGCCGAGAGTTGCACCGTCGAGTTAGGTTCCAGGCCGGTCACGACCTGGTAGAGACCTGTGTCCTGAAGGCGGTAGAAGGTGAAGAGAAGTGTTGCATAGTAACCACTACGGATGCGCGGCAACTCGCCGGTGAATGGAGCCACGTTGGGGATGGTCTTGACCTCGGGCTGACCGTAGTTGCCCCCCTTGCGCCACCAAGTGATCCATCCTTGTGGGGTAAAGATGTTATCGTGAAAGCTGCCATCGAAATTTGCGCTGTTGGACCAGTTATCCAAACATTCGGGAGGCTCTGAGCCGGGAGCGCACGAAAGCCCCTCGAACCCAGGATTCTTTAACAACTCGGTCCCTTCCTGTGCTGGATGCGACGAGCTAGGGGCAGCCACACCCAAAATCGGTATTGCTCCTACGAGCACGACTATCAGCAGGATGCCAATCAATGTACGTTTTTGAATCATCGAGTCCCTCCTCCGGTTCGCGGCAGCGATGAGGCTGCTAAACAAGGGTTCGCGGCCAGTTATGGCCGCGAAGAAGTGCGTTCCTTGAAATTTATCATAACCTCGCCACTTGCCAAACTTGCCAAAGCGGAGAAATTATAGCACAATGCAAGTGCTTGTCAAACCTTTGTAATCCTGGCAAAAATCGAAGAAACCAGGTTTTTTCGGAAAAAACCTGGTTTCTCACCTGCCAAACTAGTGGAGCGTTTATGCGCGTCTTGATGGTCTCTAAAGCATGCATAGTTGGCGTCTACCAGCGCAAGCTGGAGGAGATCGCCCGTTTTCCAGACGTCGAACTGATGGTCGCCGTGCCACCCGCGTGGCGTGACGGTGACCGTGTGGCCCAACTCGAGCGCGTCCATACGGAAGAGTACAAACTCGTCGTTGAGCCGGTCGCGTTCAACGGCAATTTCCACCTCCATTTCTACCCTCATCTAAAGCAGCGATTGCGGGCCTTTGCCCCCGATATTCTGCACATAGACGAGGAACCCTACAATTTCGCCACCTTTCACGCGCTGCGGCTGGCTAAAAAATTCGGCGTCCGGGCGCTCTGGTTCACCTGGCAAAACCTGAACCGCCGTTATCCGCTTCCCTTCCGCCTGATAGAGCGGTACAACCTGCGCCGCGCCGATTACGGCATCGCTGGCAGCGACGGGGCGGCGGCGGTCTGGCGCGAAAAGGGCTATACCGGCCCGCTGGTTACCATCCCCCAGTTCGGCGTGGACCCTACCGTCTTCGCGCCGCCCCAGGGACGGCGCGACCCCGGCCGCAGCTTTGTCATCGGCTACGTGGGCCGCCTGGTGGCGGAAAAGGGAGTGGCCCTGCTGCTGGAAGCGATTGCCGGGGTGTCAGGCCCGTACCGGCTGATAATTCTGGGGGCGGGGCCGGAACTGGGGCGGCTGGAGGAACTCGCGCGCCGCCTGGGACTGGAGGAGCGGGTCATCTTTGAAGGGTGGCTCGCCTCCCCGCGCATGCCGGACTTTTATCGCGGGCTGGACGCGCTGGTGCTCCCCTCGCGCTCTCAATCCAACTGGATCGAGCAGTTCGGGCGAGTACTGATCGAGGCCATGGCCTGCGGCGTGCCGGTGATCGGCTCCGATTGCGGCGAGATTCCCCAGGTGGTGGGGGATGCGGGCATGATCTTTCCGGAGGGAGACGCCGCCGCGCTGCGCGAGTGTCTGGTGCGCCTGATGCGCGACCCTGACCTGTGGGTGGACCTATCTCGGCGGGGGCGGGAGCGGGTGTTGGCCCGCTTCACTCAGGCGCAGGTCGCCGCGCGGACGGTGGCGGTATATCGTGAGATGATGGGAGAGTAGCATGCGCGCTTTTGCTTGCGCCGTTCAGTCAAGTATGCTATGATACCTCGTAGAGCAAGGCAGCCTGAGCAGTTATCAGAAGGAGTCGTATCCAATGGCCGAGTTAACCCGCCCGCGCGGACGCTACTTTGAGGAATTTGAGATCGGCGACAGCGTCGAGACACCCTCGCGCACCATCACCGAGGCCGACGTGACGCTCTTTGCCGGCATTTCCGGCGACTATAACCAACTTCACACCGACGTCGAGTTTGCCAAAGAGACGCTCTTCGGCGAGCGCATCGCCCACGGCCTGCTGGTGCTCTCCATCGCCAGCGGCCTGGCCTCGCGGTTGGGCCTCATCGAAGGGACCACTCTAGCCTTTACCGGATTGGAGTGGAAATTCCGCGCCCCGGTCAAATTCGGTGACACACTCCGCGTCCGGCTCGTGGTCAAGCAAAAGAAAGCGATGCCTCGTCTGGGCGGCGGGTTCGTCATTTTCGGCGTCGCCGTCCTCAATCAGCGAGACGAGTCCGTGCAAAAGGGCACGTGGAAAGTCCTCATCGAGAGCGCCCCCTGATCACCCAGCATCCAATGAATCATCCCCAGATCCCACCCTACTTGCACGCCTTCTCCGTCCCGACCCCCTTCCCCGTCGGCCCGGTCAACTTGTACCTGGTCGAGGGAGAGCCGCTGACGCTGATAGACGTCGGCCCGCGCTACGACCCAGCCCGCGAAGCACTGGCGCAAGCTCTAGCCGGGTATGGCTACCGCGTGGCCGATCTGCGGCGCATCATCCTCACCCACGCTCACCCCGACCACTGCGGGCTGGTGGCGGAACTGGTGCGCGCTTCCAGCGCGGAGGTGCTGGCACACGCTGCTGCCGCCAATCGCCTCTCCGGCGACGCCGAGGCGCAGCGGGCGGCCTTTTACAGAGATGTGATGCGCTGGGCCGGCGTCCCGATGGAGGTGATGATGGCCCTGGCGCAGGTGCGGCAAGGCACAAGCTATTACACCGAACCGGTGATCCCTGATCGCACTCTGGCCGACGGGGACGTACTCCAACTGGGCGGCGATGACTGGCAGGTGCTTCACACCCCCGGCCACACCGGCGGCCTCATCTGCCTCTATCAATCCCAGCGCCGGCTGCTCATCTCCAGCGACCACCTGCTGCGTGACATCTCCTCCAACCCGGTCATCGAACAGGCCGCGCCGGGCCAGCCGGGACTGGCTCGCCGGTTGGTGGACTATATGGCCCAACTGCGCCGCGTGGCCGAAATGGACGTCGTGTTGACCCTGCCCGGCCACGGCCAACCCATCACTGACCATCGCGCCCTCATCCGCGAGCGGTTAGATTTTCACACAGAGCGCGCCCGCCATATACTGGAGATACTGGACAGTGAGGTTCTCACCGGGCACGAAATCGTCGGCCGACTTTTCTCCCATCTCGACCCTATCAATCACTTTCTCGCCATCTCCGAAGTCATCGGGCATCTGCAATGGCTGGAGGTTCAGGGCCAGGTGACGTGTAACGAGCAAAGCGGCGTCGCTCTCTGGCAACGGGTAAGTTGAGCCGGGGGGTGTCCGTCAAATTTTTGCGCCGGGTAGTGGATCTTGCCTGGGATCGCGGGCATCCCCCGCCGAGGAGGGGCGAGGCAGTGCCTCGCCCTTACAACAAGTCAGGGTGACTCCAATGACCGCGTTCCACGGCGCGCAAGAAAATGACGCACACCCTGAGCCGGACGTGCATTTGTCCTGGTCTAGTTTTTGTGGTAAACTATGACTGTGTATTGGGAAAAGATTACGGGAGCGATGAAAATGCTGTATCACCGCCGTACCTGAGAGAGGGCCTGGGGCGCCGGTTGGCGTCCACAGGCCAGTTGCATACGCCAGGGGGCGGTGATATGACCGCGCCCTGAGTTTTGACGTTGGCGTCTCTCCCGAGACGACTGCCGCCGCTGGCGTATGCCAGTGGCGGTTTTATTTTTCCACTTTAGGAGGACACTGTGACAAAGGCCAAGCGAGATTTCACCCGCCTGACGCAGATCGCTTCGTGCGCGGGCTGAGCGGGGAAACTGGCCCCCGCGGCCCTGGCGCAGGTGCTGCGCCCCCTGCTGGATACAATAGATGAACAGGCCCAAGACCGCGTCATCGTCGGCCTCGGCGCGCCGGACGATGCGGTGGTCTATCGCATGGACGACGGCACCCTGCTGGTCGTCTCGGCGGACTTTTTCGCGCCGGTGGTGGACGACGCCTACACCTACGGCGCCATCGCCGCCGCCAACGCTATCAGCGATATCTACGCCATGGGCGGCGTCCCCTTCCTGGCGCTCAACCTGGCCGCCTTCCCCTCCGACATGCCGCCCGAGATCGCCACAGAGATTTTGCGCGGCGGGATGGACAAGTCCCGCCAGGCAGGCGTGATCGTCGCCGGCGGTCACACGATGGACGATAAAGAGCCTAAATACGGCATGGTCGTCCTGGGAACCGTCACCCCCGAACGGATGCTGGTCAAAGGCGGCGCCCGCGTTGGACAGCGGCTGGTGCTCACCAAACCCCTGGGGTCAGGGATCATCACTACCGCCCGCCGGGCCGGAAAAACTCCGCCGGAGGTGGTAGAGGAACTGATTCCCTGGATGCTGCGGCTGAATCGGGACGCAATCGCCGCCGTGCACGCCACCAGCGCCCAGGGCGCAACCGACGTCACCGGGTTCGGGTTTCTGGGCCACGCGGTGGAGATGGCGCAGGGGGCGTCCGTTCGCTTTCGCCTCCAGGCCGGCCGCATCCCGGTGTTGGATGCTGCCTACTCCCTGGCCGAGCAATGGCTCTTTCCCGGCGGCACGGCGGCCAACGAGATGTATTTCAGCCAATGGGTGACCTGCGCCCCCGGCGT
>QMOE01000202.1 GCA_003648125.1 Chloroflexota bacterium | reverse complement strand
TTATGCAGTGTATTGATGACGCGAGTGAGTACCTCGTCAAAGTCAAGAGTCGAGGCGGCGGCCTGCATCACTTCCTGTAACAGGCGCGTCTTGGCCAAACGACGGTTGGTCTCCTCGAACAGCCGGGCGTTATCCAGCACCACGCCCAGTTGGGAGGCCAGGGTGGAAAAGAGGCGCACGTCGTCCTGGGAGAAGGCGTTGAGCTGCGTGCTCTCGGCATCAATCACCCCGATGACCTTGTCGCCAATCTTGAGCGGCACGCAGATCTCGGAGCGGATGCCGGGGACGGCGTCCCGGTAACGGGGTTCCTGGCTGACGTCGGGGGCGAGAAGCGGCTGGCCGGTCTGGGCCACCCAGCCGGTGATACCCTCGCCCAGGGGAGTAGAAAAATCCGCTGTTTCGTCTGGAACGCCCAGGAAGGTGGGGTGCAGGCGCACCACGCCCTCATCTTCGTCAACCAGCAAGAAGCCAAAGGTGTCCAATTGCAACCTGCTATTTATAGATTCAACGGTGCGGCTCAGGATCTCGTCAAAGTCCAGAGTGACAGCGGCGGTCAGCGCCACGTCGTGCAGGAGTGAAAGCTCATCCAGCCGGCGGCTGGTCTCTTTGAACAACCGGGCGTTCTCGACCGCGATGGCGACCTGGCTGGCGATGCCGGAGAAGAGCCGGCGGTGGCTCTCGTCGAAGGCGTAAGGCGCGGCAGATTGGGCCGAGATGACGCCAATCACTTTATCCCTGGCGATGAGTGGCAACATCATCAACGAGTTGGGCAGATGATGCCCTTTGCTAAATGGCTCCACGGGCAGAGCGTCTCGCTCCTTTTCCATATTCTCGACCCACAGCGGCTGCCGGGTGCGCAAGACCCAGCCACTCAATCCGTCGTTCGCCCCAATTTGAAACGCCGGTAGCGACAAGCGTTCTCCTTCTTCCATGATGAGGGCCAGGTCAAGTTCGTTTTTCTTTTCGTCGTACAACCCGATGTAGAAGGTAGAGATGTCCATCATCTCGTTGACCTGTTCGTAGATAATCTGCAATACCTCATCTTGGTCCAAGACCGAGGTGATGGCTATGTCAATGTTATGTAAGGCAACAAGCTCGTCCACGCGCCGTTTTGTCTCTTGGTACAAGCGAACGTTTTCAATGGCGATAGCTAATTGACTGGCGATAGTCTGTAACGTAAAGAGATCAGATTGGGAGAAAGAGTCAATTTCGTCGCTCTGCGCGTCCAGCACTCCGATGACAATGTCCTTTAACTTGATGGGCACTGCCAGCTCGGATTTGGCCTTTGTTTCTTTTACTACAACACGGTAGCGAGAGTCCAGGCTCACGTCCGGCACGAGCAGCGGTTCGCCGCTCCCCGCTACCCAGCTGGTGATGCCCTCTGTTCCCACGCGCAGGCGGATGTTTTTCTCTACAGCTTGAGCGGCTGGGAGCGTGGTTGCTTTGCTCACGATCTCGTCGCCCTCCACGAGCATGATGGCGACGTTGTAATACCCAAACGCATCCTGAATCAAATCAACTGCCTGGTAAAGTAGTTCGTCGAGTTTCAGGATCGCGGTTGTCCTCCGCCCTATACGCGCGACAAGCTCCAGGCGGGCCGCTCTTTCCTGCAGCGCATTCTCCGCTGCTTTGCGTTCGGTGATCTCTCTTTGAGCGGCGTCGTAAAGCCGCGCGTTCTCAATGGCGATGGCCGCCTGGGCGGCGAACGCCTCTGCCAGGCGAGCGTGTTCGGCAGTATAGAAACCTGCCTTTTGCTTGTCCAGGGCCAGCATCCCGATCAGCCGCTCGCCGAACAAGAGAGGCACGCCCAACCAGGCACGAATGCCGGCGGCAGCGTGCGGCTCTCGGTGGAATCTCTGATACACCGCCGGGGCGTCGTCTACGATAAAGGATGCCCGTTGGTGTATCACTTCTCTGTTCGGATTGTCCTCTTTCGAGAGGTCAAAAGTAATACCCAGGAGTTGGTCCAAATTGGGGAAACCACGTCCCCCGATGATCTCCAGTTGGTTACCTTGTAGCAGTTGTACCGTGGCGCTATCGTAGGGGACGACCTGTTGAAGTTCGCTCAGGATGCGTTCGAATACCTGAGATAGATCAGGCGTGGTAGTTGAGAGAGCCTGCGCTGCCCGGTAGAGAGTTTCAGCTTCCTGTCGCCGTTGCTGCTCTGCCTCAAAGAGCCGGGCATTCTTGATGGCGATGGCCGCTTGGTCGGCCAGCAACTCGAGGGCCAGCAGGTCGTCTGCGTCGAAAGAATGTGGTCTCTCAAAGGCGACGTTCATCACCCCTTGTACCTGATCGGCAATGCGCAGCGGCATGCCGATAATGGCCCCATCCCACACCTGCCACTGCCCGTTTTGGAAGAGCGGGTGATTCTTTACGTCGGGGATGACGACTCTCTCGCCACTGCGGGCGACTGTATAGGTCAGGCCACGTGGTCGCGGCTCGGCGTATGGTTCCTGCTGGTGATCGCCGGCCCACATAGCGGCGCCAAAGGTCAGCTGCTCGCCATCGTAGAGGAAAACGTGGGCGTCCTCGGCAGATACCAGTCGCAGGACGTGTTCGAGGATCGCCTCCAGAAGCGGCTGCAATTCCAGGCTGGCGGTCAAGTGCAAGCTGGCCTGGTGGACAGCCTCTAATTCGGCCGCACGCTGACTCGTTGCCTCAAAAAGGCGCGCGTTCTCGATGGCCACGGCGGCCTGATTGGCAAAGGTCAGCGCAACCTGGGCGTCTCTCTCGCTGTAGAAATTGACCTCGCGCTTGTCGGTGGTCAGCATACCGATCACTTGGCCCTTTACGATCAGAGGAATGCCCATCCACGAGCGGGTGGCGTGCAATTCGGGTTCCAGGCCATGGTTTTTCATTGCTTGCAGCCAGCGTTCGTCCTCGTGAATAGAGCCGACGATCAGGGGGTGCTCGCTTTCCACCACTTGGCGGTTTAGGGGAGTTGTGTCCAGATTGAGACGTATATTGAGCACGCTATCAGGGTCGGCAAATCCCTTTACGGCGCGGACGATCAGATCTCTGTCTTTCAACAGCATGATCGTGCCACTGTCGAGGGGGATGACTTGTTCCAGTCCGGTCAGTATCAGGTCGAGCACATCGTTGAGACTGAGCGTGGAACTGAGGGCCTGGGCAACTTGTCGCAGAGTGTCGGCCAGGCGATGGCTGCTCATTTCTTTGTCGAACAGGCGGGCATTTTCGATGGCGACGGCCACCTGGTTGGCGATGGTTTGAGCCAGAGCCGCTTCCTCAGCGTTAAAGCGCCGCTGCTGCCCTACGGCGTCCAGGCCGATGCTGCCTATCACCTTTCCCTTTACGATCAGGGGTACGATGAGCATCGAGCGGATATCCAGCCGGTGCATCGCCTCCCGCACAGCCACCATCAGCGGATCGTTCCACGTATCCTCGATCAGCAGCGGCTCACGGTCGGCGATGATGCGCTCGGCCGCCAGATACCCCTGCACCGGGTAACGTTCCTTCGTTGCCCCGGTGGATGGATACTCGGCCACTACCTGCCCGTAGGCCTGGGTCGGGTCAAAGAGCAGGATGCCGCTGTGATCGGCCTCGAACACCGCCGCTATTTGCTCGACGGTCGTCTCCAGGATGCGGGTCAGGTCCAGCGAGGAACTGATAGTGCGCGACACTTGGTGGACCAGTTCCATGTCCCTGGTCTTTTTCTCCAGGTGAGCCACGTGCTTTTTGGTTTCTTCGAAAAGCCACGCCTTCTCAATGGCGATGGCGGCCTGGTCGGCAACGGCTTGGGCCAGGATCACATCTCGCTTCAGGAAGGGCCCCTTTTCGCTTCGCCGGATCAGGGTCAGCACCCCGGTGATGGTTTCCCCAACCCGCATGGGCACCAGCATCCACTCTCGCGTGCGGAGATAGGCCACGTAGCTGGGCAGGGTCAGGCGGCTCACGTCCTCGCCCTGGTGAATGGCCGGCTGGCCGCTGGCCGCCACCCCGCCGGCGATGCCCTCTCCCACGCGGATGGGATGGGCAGTCAGCAACCCTTTAACTTGTTCCCGCTCGGCCGGGTCGCGGAAATAGCTACCCATCACTGCCAGCCAGTCGTTTTCGACGAGCCGCACCAGCGCCAGGTCGGCGTCGAAAACCTCGGTGCAGCGCTGGGAGATCTGGTCCAGCATCTTGGCCACTTTTGGGCTGGAGGCGAGCAAGCGGCCCGTCTCGTATAACAGGCTCAGGTCACGCGCCTGTTGCTGTGTCTCCTCAAACAACTGCGCGTTCTCAATGGCAACGGCGGCCTGGTTGGCAAAGGCCATCACTGTCTCGCCGGCTGCTGCATCGTAGGCATTGACGGTGGCGCTGTCCACGTTCAGAACGCCGATGAATTTCCCTTTGACCAACAACGGAGCGCCGATCCAGGATCTAATGTACTTTGTGTATGGCGTAATTACCCAGCGGCTGTCGTTGTGTGTATCGGGGATGACGATTACCTTTCGTTCTGCAAACAGCTCCATTGTCCGGTTGCTCAACTCGCGAGCGACCTGGCGGTGATGTTCCGGCTCTGGGAAACCACGCTCGACTAGCAGGCTCAACTGACCGTCTGCGTCTATAAGTTGAAGGGAGACACTTTTGTACTTTATCACCCGGGACAACAGATCAAAGATACGTTGGTACACCTCATCCAGGCTCAGGCGGGTGGTCAGCAGCGCCCCCACTTTTTGCAGTGTTTGGGCCAATAGCAATTGGGCGCGTTCAGCCTCGAACAGGCGACCGTTCTCGATAGCCAACGCGGTCTGGCGGGCCAGACTCGCCAGCACTTTTTGTGCTGCGGTATCTATCTCGGCCTCGCTGGTGGCCACGATAGTGCCCACCAGTTTGCCTCGCACCCACATAGGCACGTTGATGTTGTAGCAGATGCCGTAGAGCCGCTGCAGGGCGTCAGCCACTTGCTTACTCAACACCGGGCGCACAAAGTCGTGAAAGGAAGTGGTAAGCCAGACCTGACCACGCAGCAGTTGCTCAAATCCGTGGTTCTCTTGGGGGTCGAAAGAGAACTTTAATTTCCACGGGTCATAACCGATCAACTTTGTGGCCTGTTTCAGCAGTGCGCCGTGGGGGCACATTGCTCTCATAGTGAAGGAATTATCTTCTTCCATATAAGAGCTGACCAGCGATACTTTATACCCCAGGCGTGTGACTACGCTTTCGGCCACTATCTCCATCACTTGGGTCGGGTCCAACGTGGCAGAGATTTCGCGGCTGATCTCGATCAGTGTAGTCAATTCCTGGTGACGTTGCTCTAGTTCGGTTGCACGTTCAGCGACTTTTCTTTCCAGGTCGGACTGATAAGCCAGGTTCTCTATCTCCAGACGCCGTTTTTCATCCAGCAGCCGTTTCCTTTCGACGGCGCGACCGACCGCGAGGATCAGCACATCCGGAGTGA
>QMOE01000201.1 GCA_003648125.1 Chloroflexota bacterium | reverse complement strand
TCCGTGCCTTCTCTGCGCTCTCTGTGTAACTGATTTTGGCCTCTTTGAAAAAGTGTCCGGTAGTGAATTAGGGGGCCGGGGCGCGAGTTTGTCAAGCAAGAAAATCATGGTAGAATTAGAGCCTACCAGGTTCTCTCTGGGGGCTCGTCTAATGGTAGGACAGCGGACTCTGAATCCGTATGTGGAGGTTCGAATCCTCCGCCCCCAGCCTATTCCCCGTGTTTGGTTGTAAAGGTGCACGGGATGTGATGAAGCCGCCAGCCCGTGTAGGGGTTGGCGGCTTACATCTGGCCTAAACGCAATACGGTTCAGTTAAGCGCCGTCGGTTGAGTAGCAGAGCGTATCGAAACCACGGCGCGGCTCATGCAATGCGAAATTCGTTGCAAAAGCCGCTTGCTTCACTTCGACAGGCTCAGTACAAGGGTCTCGATACGGCCCTTTGGGCCTACTCGACCGGCGCTCGCTTTCTTAACTAAACAGCATTGGGCCTAAACGATAATCATAGCCTTTCCCGCGCGTCAACTCCCGGCGGCTGCCACGTCCCTGCACAGCCCCAGCGCTGTCTCATCCCAATCGCAAGACATCACTCGTACCCGATTCCATATCCAGCAGCAGCAGCCGGTGGCGTAACAATTCCCCCCGGCCGGTTATGATTTTCACCACTTCCTGTGCCTCCCAGGCGGCCACTGCCATCGGCGTCGCTGCCGGAGTGCCCAGTTGCGCCTCCAACCCTTGCTCCGGCAATTCCCCATCCCCGTACAGGCCGCGCAGACCGGGGTCGCCGGGGAGGATGGTCATCACTTGTCCCAGGAAGCCAGCGATGCTGCCGTGTACCATCGGGATGCCCAACGCTTGCGCGCCGTCTTGCAAGATCAGGCGAATGGGCAAACGGTCGAGCGCATCCACGACCACGTCGGCGCCCGCCAGGAGATGGGGCAAGTTTTCCCGGTCGAGCATCGTTGCGTGGACGACCACTTCCACCGCGCCGTTGGTCTCGGCGACGCGCCGCCGGGCCGCCTCGACTTTGCGCGTGCCCAATTTGGCCTCACCGCTCAAGAGTTGCCGGTTGAGGTTGTGCTCCTCGAAAACGTCACCGTCTATCAGGATCAACCGCCCCACGCCCATGCGGGCCAGCGATTCGATGACGTATCCGCCCAGCCCGCCCAGTCCTATCACTGCCACAGTGGCCCGCAAGAGTTTGACCTGCCCCTCCAGCCCAACCGTGCCCAGGTTGCGCAGGTAGCGGTAGGGGGCGATGCCCGCCTCCAATGCTGCTATTTCCACATCGCGGATTTGGCAGCCGTTCTCGGTAGCTAACTCGTGTACCTGTTGAAGGTGGATGATGCGCGCGCCGCCCTGTACCTCTGCCAGTACGTCAATTTGCTTTCGCAAAAGTTGTGTGTCCATCATCGCCTCTCTGCACTCGTTTCAGGATTTCTCCCATTATAGCAAAAATTGGCCTCTGTTGCCAATAGTATAAAGATGCTATTGAAAAAAACAGCTACTTGGTGTATCCTTACGAGAAAACCTTAACACAACCGTTACTCACAAAATCCGCGTTTTGTGGTATGATAAAGCAATGACATCGCCTCTGATTGGATACCCTATGCGCACAGACATTCACTCTCAACTCGCAACGCTCGAAGGGCGTTTGCGCCGCTATTTGCCGGAACAGCAGATTGACGCATTGTTGAGTCAGCCTGTCCCGGCGACGGCCCGCCCCTGCGCCGCTCATCTTGACGCGCTGCTGCGCGCGGTATCCACCTACCTGCCCCGCTACCTGGTCAACGAACAACTGCGCGACCCTCAACCGGGCCGGGTCAGCGGGCAATTCCGCCAGGCGACGATTATGTTTGCCGACATCTCTGGCTTTACCGCCATGTCCGAGCGACTCTCCCGGCGGGGCGAGGAGGGGGCGGAAAAGATCACCAACATCGTCGGCGACTATTTCACCGCTATGCTGGATATCACGACCAGCCAGGGCGGCGACCTGCTCAAGTTCGGCGGTGATGCCCTCCTGGTCGCTTTCTTCGGCGACGAGCACGCCATCAATGGCTGCCGGGCCGGGGCGCAAATGCAGCAGGCTATCGCCCGCTTCCACCAGGTCGAGGCGTTCGGCGAGACCTTTTCCCTCAAGATGACTGTGGGGCTGGGGTCGGGACTGCTCTTTACGGCCAACCTGGGCACGACGGAAAAGATGGAATACACGGCGATGGGCGAGGCGCTGGCCCGTATGGCTCACGCCGAAGATCAGGCCGAGGGGGGCGAGATATTCGTAGACGAGGCCACCTATCGGGCGGTCAAAGCGCGGGTGGGCGTGGAAGAGACGCGAGACGGCTGCTACCTGGTCACGCACGTTGAGGGGAGCGAGTCGCCCGGCGACCGCTTTTCCACTTTGGAGACAGCGCCCCAGTTGCGCGGCGACGATTTGTCCGCGCTAGTAGCGCACATCGAGGAAACCGTCGCCTGCCTGGATGCGCTGGTTCCCTTCCTCCCTCCTGGGTTGCTCGACATATTGCGCTTTGACCCCGCCCGCATGGCCAGCCGCGAGAAAGGCGAGTTCCGCCCGGTGACGACCATGTTTGCCAACTTTTATGGCATCGAAGAGATCATCAGCCGGCTGGGGCCGGGAAAAGTCGCTGAGACCATGGCCATCCTCAACACCCATTTTTCCACTATGCAAGAGATTATCCAGCGCTACGGCGGCGTGGTTGATAAGGTGGATAGCTACGTCGTGGGCCACCGCATCATGGCCCTCTTTGGCGCGCCTCGCGCCCACGTGGACGATCCCGAACGGGCTGTGCGCGCCGCTTGGGAGATGCAGGCCGCTATGGCGGCTTTCGACGAGTTGGAGACCTCGGCCGGGGTATTCGCGCTCAAGCAAAGGGTGGGCATCAACAGCGGGCGCGTCTTTGCCGGCAACATCGGCTCGGACGCGCGCCACGAGTACTCGGTGATGGGCGACGAGGTCAACCTGACCGCCCGGCTGATGTCCGCTGCCCAGGAGGGGCAGGTGCTCATCAGCCATAGCACGGCGGCGCAGGTCGGCAAGCGCTTCCGCTTGAACGAAAAAGAGCCGGTCAGGGTCAAGGGCAAGAGTTTGCCGGTGCCCAATTACGCGGTGCAGGGCATAGCCAGCGACCAATACGAGGCGGAGCTACCCGCTCGCCGCTCGCCGCTCATCGGGCGGGACGAGGAATGGGAGACGGTCTGGCGCGTGGCCCGGCAGGCAGCCAGGGGCAATTTGCAGGTGCTTGATATCCACGGCGAGATGGGGCTGGGCAAATCGCGCGTCGTCGAAGAGTTGATTGACCATTGGAACGGGCGAGGAGGTATCACCTTGTTTGCCGGCTGTCCCTCTTACGGCCGGCACACCCCCTACGCCCCCTGGGTCATTATCCTGCGCCAATTGTTCGGCCTGCGCGACGACGACTCGGACCAGGAGCGGCGCGAAAAGATCAGCGGACGATTGGTCGCCGCTAACCCCGAGTGGGCCGAGTGGGCCGCGCTCGTCGCCCATCTGTTGGGTGTACCGATGGAGGAGAGTAACCTGCTCAAGTCGCTGGACCCCAAGTTGCGCCAGCAGAACTTGCAGCGCATCGTCGCCAGCCTGATCGCTTCCGAGGCCAAATACCATCCCACGTTGTTGGCGATAGACGACATTCAATGGATTGACGAACCGTCGCTCGCGTTGCTGAATCGCCTCACCGCGCATCTCAGGTTCCGCCCCTTGCTGGTCTGCGTCACCTACAGGCCGGAAGAGCCGCCCGATTTGACCTCTGCACAGCAGCCCAACTATACGGCCGTGGCCCTGGGAGGATTGTCGGCAGAGAGCAGCCTGGCCTTGCTGGAAAGCCAGTTGCCCACCACGCCGGAGATGCCCGCCCAGATCAAGGAATTGATTCTCAAGAACGCGCAGGGCATCCCGCTGTTCATCGTCGAGATGGCCCACGCCCTGATCGAGAGTTATTTGAGTTACGATGCCGAAAGCGACGTCTACCACGCCCGCGCCGATCTGGAGCGGGTGCAGGTTCCAGACACCATCAGCCGCGTGGTTCTCAGCCGGTTGGATCGGCTGGACGAGCAGAGCCGCAACATGCTCAAGGTGGCCTCGGTCATCGGGCGCGAGTTCCAGCGCTGGCTGCTCCAATCGGTGTACCCCTATCAGGCCAACGCGGAGGATATTGGAACGCGATTGCTGAACCTGTGCCAAAAAGAGATATTGGATCACATTCAGGTGGCTTACCTGTTCCGGCACGTGATGACACGCCAGGTGGCCTACGAGAGTCTGCTCTACGCCGAACGGCGCGACCTGCACCGCAAGATCGCCCAATCCATAGAGGTTCAAAGGGGGGCGCATATGGAAGAACATTTAGAGGTATTGGCCGAACACTATATGTTGGCTGAGGATTGGCCCCAGGCATTAAAGTACCAACTCGAGGCGGGCGACCGGGCGCAGGCTATCTATGCCAACGAGGACGCCATCCACCGCTACAAAAAGGCGTTGGAAGCTGCGCAGCACCTGCCCGGTAGTTTGAATGAACAATTGACCGTTCACACAGGGCTGGGGGATACGTACCAACTCGTCGGCCAGTACGACGAGGCATTGACAAGCTACGAGCAGGCCCGCGCCGTGCTGGAGGAGATACCACCCGCGCCCGATAAAGACCGCCGCCGCGCTGACTTGTGTCGGCGTATGGCGCACGTCTACGAGTGCAAGAGCGAGTACGTCACTGCTCAAGAGTGGCTTGACAAAGGACTGGACGCGCTGGGCAAAGACGCGCGAGACTTGGAAGCGGCCCGCCTCTACACGGTGCGCGCGGCAATCTACCACCGCCAGGGGGACAATCAGGAAGCGACTCAGTGGTGCGAGCGCGCGATCCAGATTGCCTCAGAGATCGAAGGTGAACAAGCAGCGGAGGAAACAGCCCATGCCGCTTATTTGATGGGCGAGATATATCGCCGCCTGGGCGACAATGACCAGGCGGCACATTTTGCGCGGCGCAGTCTGGCAATCTACCGCGATCTGGGAAACATCATCGGACAGGGGCAAGCGCACAACACGCTGGCAAACGCTCACTTTGAGCAGAGTGATTGGCAGGCAGCTATGGAGCACTACCACAAAAGCCTGACGATCAAGGAGCGAGTGGGAGATGTCTACGGGCAAGGTGTGCTGGCTGTCAATATCGGCGAGATTCACCGCATCAGGGGGCAATTGGAACAAGCCATCACGTTTTACCGGCGCAGTCTCCAGGTGTGGGAAGAGTTGGGCGTCACTTATGGCAAGGGTTTGATCCACAACAACCTGGGCGCGGTCTACCTGCGCATGGGAGATTTGAAACAGGCAATCCGCGCTTTGGATCAAAGTGAGGATTTATTTGCCCAAATCCCCTCCGAGGATTTCGTGGCCGAGACCTCGCGC
>QMOE01000200.1 GCA_003648125.1 Chloroflexota bacterium | reverse complement strand
GCTCAGTACAAGGGTTTCGATACGCCTTCGGCTACTCAACCAGCGGTCGCTAGCCTTAGGTTGACGCGCATGGGTAAGAAACCCGCCCTACAGATTCGCGCCCCGGATTATTGAGATGATACAAGCGAACTGACATCTGGATCAGCCCCGCTCTGTGTCATCGCTTGTTGAAAGAAATACTAGACCCCCAAGATTAGTACAGTGCTGGGAGCAAGCTAGAGTGCCCAATTGCCATCTCGCCATCCACGGTCACTTTTACCAACCCCCTCGCACCGACCCCTTCACTGGGCACGTACCGAGGGAACCCAACGCCGCTCCCTACGCCAATTGGAACGAGCGCATCACCAGCGAGTGTTACGCACCCAACGCCGAGGCCGGTCACCTGGGACGTATTAGCTTCAACCTGGGCGGCACGCTCGCCCGCTGGCTAGATGAACACGAGCATACCACCTACGAGCAGATTGTGGATCAGGAACAAGCATACCGCCAGACCAACGGAATTGGCAATGGCGTAGCCCAACCCGTCCACCACACCATCCTGCCTCTGGCCCGCCGCCGTGATAAAATCTGCCAAATCCGCTGGGGCATCGCCAGCTTTGACCACCGCTTCGGCCACGCGCCCCTGGGGATGTGGCTGCCGGAGATGGCGGTGGACTATGAAACGCTGGAAATTATGGCCGCAGAGAAAATTCGTTTCACCATCCTCTCCGACGAGCAGGTGCGCGGCGACCTGACGGCCGGGGCCGGCCCCTACTACGTGCGGCTGCCCGGCGGAGGCGACATCGCCGTCTTTGTGCGCGATAGACAACTCTCGAACGCCCTCTCATTCGATATGCCCGCTCCGGCTCACGTGGACGACTGGCTGCGGGATCAGGTAGAATGGAGATGCCACGAGAACCGATTACTGCTCATCGCCACCGATGGAGAGACCTTTGGTCACCACCACCGCCAGGGAGTGGAGGTGCTATCACGCATTCTTTCGGGAGAAAAGGCACACGGCTACGAACTGACCACACTAGGCCACTACTTGCGCCAGCACCCGCCCCAAGCAGAACTGCAAGTGATCGAGAACACCGCTTGGAGTTGTAGTCATCGGCTTGACCGCTGGGTCGTCGGTTGCGGCTGCACACCCGGCGACAGCCGCTGGAAAGGCGCACTGCGACGCGCGCTAGACAACCTGGCCTGCGACCTGGATCAAGCATACGTATGCGAAGCCCAGCGACTGGGCCTGTCCCCCTGGTCGTTACGGGATAACTATATCGCCGTGATCCTGGGCCAGATGGACAGCCACACCTTCCTGTCTGGAAACGGCCAGAGCCACCTGCGCCGACCGGAACAGGATCGGTTGCTTTGGCTGCTAAAAGCCCAGTTCCACCGGCAACGCATGTACGCCAGTTGCACCTTCTTCTTCGAGGACCTCGACCGGCCCGAGCCACGCTACAGCATCGCCAACGGAGTCCTCGCCCTGGCCCTCACCCGCTACGCCACCGGGGATGACCTGTCCCACAGTTTCCGCCGTGACCTGGGAGTAGCGATGAGCGAGAGAAGCGGACGTAGCGGAGCGGATATTTTCGACAGAATACTCGCCCAGAGCATATCTTTTCAATAATAAGACTTTACTGAAAAAAGCTAGGAATTTCACCACAGAGACACAGAGAGCACAGAGATTTTAAACTCGATACGGTTTAATTAAGCGCCGTCGGTTGAGTAGCGGAGGCACACGCTTTTCGTGCCGGAGCGTATGTTTCGACAGGCTCAACCCAAGTCGCTCCTACTCAACCGGCGCTACACTTGTCCGGAAATGAGCAAGTTATTTAATCACGGATCCTAGGAGCTTGTGCGCAAAACTAGAATCCTGTTATAATGAGGGCATCCTGGCAAGAATCACGGAGATTCCATCAAATGACGTTTCCACGCCGTAGCGGCATCCTGCTGCACCCTACCTCGCTCCCCTGCCAGTTCGGTATCGGCGACATGGGAAGCGCAGCCTACCAATTTGTGGATTTCCTGGCGGCGGCCGGCCAGTCATACTGGCAAATGCTCCCTCTCAGCCCCACCGGGTACGCCGACTCTCCCTACCAGACCCTCTCTGCTTTTGCCGGCAACCCCTTGCTCATCAGTCCCCAAAGACTGGTGGAAATCGGTCACCTTACAGAAGCAGACCTGAAAAATGTGCCCCCCTTCCCCGATAACCGGGTTGATTTTGGGCCAGTCATCCCCTACAAACTAAACTTGCTGAACCGCGCCTGCGCCAACTTTAGACACCAGGCTTCCCCCGACCAGCAAGCAGCCTTTACCCACTTTTGCCACGAGCAGGCTTCCTGGCTGGATGACTTTGCTCTGTTTATGGCCTTGAAAGAAGCCCACCATCTCAGTTCCTGGTACAACTGGGAGCCGGAACTCGCCACTCGGCAACCGGGGCCGCTGGCTCGCTGGCAAGAATCGCTGACTGGCGAGATCGAAAACCAAAAGTACCGCCAATGGCAGTTTTTCAAGCAATGGCTGGCGCTCAAGCGATACGCCAACGAGCACGGGGTTCGCATCATCGGCGATATCCCCATCTTTGTCTCGCTGGACAGCGCCGACGTGTGGGCCAACCCACACCTCTTCCATCTCGACGAGCAGCTCCGGCCCACGGTCGTCTCCGGCGTGCCCCCCGATTCCTTCAGCGCGACGGGACAGTTCTGGGGCCACCCTCTCTACCGCTGGGACATGATGGCCCGGGATGGGTATGCCTGGTGGATCGCTCGCTTCCGAGCCGCCTTCACCCAAGCCGACATAGCGCGGATTGACCACTTTCGAGGCTTTTACAACTACTGGGAGGTCCCAGCGGAGGAAGAAACTGCTATCAATGGACGCTGGGTGCGCGGCCCCGGTGCCGACTTTTTCCACGCTGTCACCGCCGCGCTGGACCAGATGACGATCATCGCTGAGGACCTGGGAGATTTCGACGCCGCATCACGCGCTGGCGTAGACCGTTTGCAGGCCGAATTCGGCTTCCCCGCCATGAAGGTGCTCCAGTTCGCCTTCAGCGCCGGTTCGGCCGACCCATTCCTGCCCCACAACTTGACCCGCAACTGCGTGGTGTACACCGGCACCCACGATAACGACACCACCATCGGCTGGTACCAAGTCACGTCCACCGAGGCGGAGCGGGATTACGTGCGCAGATACCTGGGCTGCGACGGCTCAGACATCGCCTGGGATATGATCCGCCTGGCGTGGGGATCCGTCGCCGACACGGCCATCACTACCGTCCAAGACCTGTTGAGCCTGGGGCACGCGGCGCGGATGAACCTGCCCGGCACAGTCGGGCAACCAAACTGGTGCTGGCGGCTCCGGCCCGGCGCGCTGAACGATAGAATCGCAGGCCGGCTCCGCGAACTGACCACGATTTATGGACGAATGCACGTTTGACGTTTCACCAAACATATCAGGAGGTAAAAATGTTAAGCAGAGATTATCGCCAGGTTCCCCAAGAGCCAGTCGGGGAAGATAAATCCATCCGCTGGGTGATTGGAAAACCGGAAGGAGCACCCAATTTCGCCATGCGGGTGATCGAGTTCCAACCGGGGGCCGTCTTTGAGACCCACCATCACCCCTACGAGCACGAGATTTTCGTGCTGGAAGGAGAAGGGGTGGCAAGCGGGCCAGGCGGGGAGATCGAAATGCGTCCCGGTGTCGCGCTCTACGTCCCCCCCGACGAGCCACACGGCTACCGCAATACCGGCGCAGGTGCGCTCAGGTTCGTCTGCGTCATCCCCCACGTGGAAAAGTGAAATGGAAGCCAACTCGATCAGGATCAAGGAACTCGAAGAACGAATCGCTGATCTAAAAGCCCGTCTGCCCAAGCACTCGGTCCGTGCGGCGATGATCATCGAACTAGAAGATCTGGAAGAGGAATTGGAGCAAGCACAAGCAGCACAACAGAAAGGGGAGCAATGACAATCGCATCATTCGAAGGCAAAACACCCCGCATCGGCGCAGGCACCTACGTCCACCCCTCTGCCGACGTCTTTGGAGACGTGACCCTCGGCGCAGGCTGCTGGATCGGCCCCGGCGCGCGCATCCGAGGCGACTATGGAACCATCATCCTGGGCGACCATTGCAGCGTAGAGGATAACTGCGTCATTCACGCCCGCCCCGGCGAGCAGACGACCATCGGCAACTGGGTCACGGTCGGGCACGGCGCGGTCATCCACAACGTCAAAATGATCCACGATTACGTCATCATCGGCATGGGAGCCGTGGTCTCCGATTGGGCCACCCTCGGCGAGTGGGCCGTGGTGGGCGAGGGAGCCGTCGTCCGGCAAGGGCAAGAGATTCCACCGGGCCACATCGCCGTCGGCGTGCCGGCTCAAGTGCTGGATAAGACAGTGAGCGAGGAATACAAAGCCCAGTGGACCGAGTTCAAGCAAATTTACGTCGATCTGGCGCACCGCTACCCCCAGGGCTGGGTTCCACTGGAGGGATGACAAAGAGTGTGCATCATTTTCTTACGGGCCACGGAACGCGGTCAAGATGACCGCATTCCGTAGCGCAATTTGCCAAATTGCATCCTAGAATCCCATCGTCTGACGAGCGGCGCGCCACAAATTGGCCCGGATCTGCTTCTGGTCGCGGCCAAACTGGCGCAGGAGCGCCTTCATCTGCGCCCGCTTGGAGGTCAGACCCTGGGGGCACAGGGGATGATCGGGAAAACCCGCCGCTCGTCCATAGTAGGCCAATTCCTTTTCTGGGACATAGATCAGAGGGCGGATGACGGTCACGGAACCGGTGAAAAATTCGACGCGCGGAGCCATCGTCTCCAACTTGCCGGTGAAGAGCAGATTCAGGAGCGTCGTGCTGGCTGCGTCGTCGGCATTGTGTCCAAAGGCCAATTTATTGCAGCCCAACTCGACCGCAGCGGTAAAGAGTGCCTTGCGCCGGTTCCACGAACAGCGGAAGCAGTTGAGCGGCAACGACTCGTCCGGCCCCAACTCTAGCAGGGTAAAGTGATGCTCAACCCCCTGCGCCTGGAACCAGGGTCCCAGTTCCGGGCGCAGATCGGGGAAGCCAGCGGCGGTACCGACGACGTGAAGGGCCAGCAGGTCGTAATGGCAGCCCGCCTTGCGCCGGTAGCGGAGCAGCAGTTGGAGCAAGGCGCGGCTGTCCTTGCCGCCGGAGACGGCCACCGCTACCCGGTCGCCCTCGGTCAGCAGGTCGAACTCTTTGCAGGCCCGAGCGACCGGCTTGAGCAGAAAGAAGGCGATGCGATCAGGGTTACTCATCACTCCTGCTGTTGTCCGTCGTCACATCCTAACCTGGACAAGCCAGAACCAAACAGGTTTTTGACAGGATTTACAGGATGAAGGAGAAATCTTGTCAATTCTGTAAATCCTGTCGAAAATTCTTGTTCAGTGTACAAGAATTTCACTGATATTCTCTACCGGACACTTTTGCCAAGTTTCTGCTACACAGAGATTC
>QMOE01000199.1 GCA_003648125.1 Chloroflexota bacterium | reverse complement strand
TGGGGATTTTGTCACTCTATGGTCTGATACGACAAACAGGAGAGGATGAGTTAGGGGATTCCCGCTATCGCTGGGATATTCTAATGTGGAGTTTCATCCGCCGCCGTTTCAGATCTCCTACGGACGATGATTTTGACTGGGCAACTCGCTTCGATGGTGGCTGGGGACGAGCGCCGCTTTGGCGCGTCTCTGTTCCAGGTCGTTCTATGTGGAAACTGCAACCGTGGCGGCTGGATAAATGGAGACCGGATACCAGGGCGTTGGGGCTGAGAGGGATGAAACGGTGGGTCATTTCGATGCCTGAATATGCGGTCACCTATCGAAAAGACAAGCGGTTGGAGTGGTCAGCGGAAACGTGGGCAACGTGGCATCGTCTACAGCAACGAACGGTGCCATTGTGTAAAGCAGTGGCCTTCTTCAGCCTGATTTTCGGCGTTCCAACTCTGCTGGTAAATCAATTCCTGTTCGCAGAAGACTGGATCAAATTGTTCAGATCTCTAATATCGCTGCTCGTGATTAGCCCGCCATTGGGGGCATTGATCCTTCACACTTTCTCCTGTGTACGCGCAATGGATCGTTGGATATACGGCAGCAAAACCAATCGAGGGAAACGGTGATCTTTTGCGCATTGTCAGCCGGTATTTGACGCGCAGCGACTTGCCCGCTTTCCCGCGCTCAAGTATACTATGACCACTTGGTCAGCGGCAGGGGCGAGGAGAAGAACGCTATGCTCAACACAATCAACGAATTTTTGAGCGCGCCCACACCCTGCCTCCTCCTCGTGCATTTAGACATTAGCAGGTTGGAGAGTGCGGCCAACGAACTGCTATCCACCTACGGCTGGCCGCGCCTATCTGTAGGCCAAGAACTCGGCAACGTACTGCTCTCTGAAATGCCTCAACGCCGTTCCCGCGCAGCCCGCCGGTGGATGCCCGCCCGTCTTGGCGACGTGGCTCCCGGCCCCGTGCTATGCACCGAGATAGACCTACTCTTTGATCCGACACTCAATCTAGATCCGCTGGGGCTGCTCCGTGACGTCAGTCGCCTGTGCCAGATGGTAGTCGCCTGGCCAGGGAGCTACCGAGGCGACGTGTTGGCCTATGCCGTACCCGACCACAGCCACTATCGCACCTGGCGCAAGCCAAAAGTGCCAATTGCGGTCCTAGAATAACTCGATCACAAAGGAGACACTATGCGCTACCGTGACCTGGTCCAGTTCGAGCCGATCGAGACTGTCATTCAGTTGCGCGATGCAAACCAGGAAGACGCGGCCCGCCGCCTCGTCCAGACCTATGTCATCTCCGACCGGATGGCGGATCAGCTCGTCAACGTCGTCATACCCCAACTCCAGTTTCTGTCCCCACACGATAACAAGGGCCTGCTCATCGTCGGCAATTATGGCACGGGCAAATCCCACTTGATGGCAGTCGTATCGGGCGTGGCCGAATATGCCGATCTCGCGCCTCTCTTGAACCACACCCTGGTTCAGGAGGCTGCCAAAGCTATCGCCGGCCGCTTCAAAGTGACCAGGGCAGAGATCGGCGGCGTCACCGGCAGCCTGCGCGATATTCTGCTGAGAGAGCTAGAGATCGCGCTGGAGGAGTGGGGAACCCCCTTTACATTCCCCCCGGCCGACCAGGTGACCAACAACAAAGACGCCATCATCGCCGCAGTGGCCGCTTTCCAAGAGCGCTATCCCGATCACGGCATCCTGCTGGTGGTGGACGAGTTGCTCGACTATCTGCGCACGCGCGAGGAGCGCCAATTGATCCTCGACCTGGGATTCCTGCGCGAGTTGGGCGAGGTAGCCGCGCTGACTCCCTTCCGCTTCCTGGGCGGCCTGCAAGAGACTCTCTTTGACAGTCCTCGCTTTGCCTTTGTGGCCGAACAATTGCGGCGGGTGCGCGACCGTTTCGAGCAGGTACGCATTGCCCGCGAGGACATCGCCTATGTCGTCTCCCATCGCTTGCTCCACAAGAGCGACGAGCAATTGGCGCGCATCACGGAGCATCTGCGCCAGTTCACGCCCCTCTACAACCGCATGGCCGAACGGCTGGACGAGTTTGCCCAACTCTTTCCTATCCACCCGGCCTACATCGAGACCTTTGAGCGCGTCTACGTGGCCGAAAAGCGGGAGGTGCTCAAGACCTTTAGCCTGGCTATGCGCGCACTGCTCGACCAGGAGGTGCCTGCCGATCAGCCGGGATTGGTCTCCTACGATCACTACTGGGACGTGCTGCGCGAGAACCCCAGCATGCGCGGACTGCCCGGCGTGGCCGAGGTCATCGAAAAGAGCAACGTGTTGGAAGGACGCATCCAGAATGTCTACACCCGCCCACACCTGTTGCCCATCGCGCTGCGCATCATTCACGCGCTCAGTGTCCACCGGCTGACCACCAGCGACATCTACGCGCCGTTGGGCGCCACACCCGAGGAACTGCGCGACGATCTATGCCTGCACGTGAGCCTGCCCGAACCGGCGGCCGAGTTCCTGCTCGATCAAGTCCAGGTGGCGCTGCGCGAGATTATGCGCACCGTCAGCGGCCAGTACATCTCCTGGAACGATGCCAACGGTCAGTACTATCTGGACGTCAAGAAGGATATTGACTTTGACGCCAAGATCAGCGAGCGCGGGGACTTTTTCGACGATGTTGACCTCAACCGCTATTTCTTCGACTCTTTGCGCCAGGCTCTCAATCTGAGCGACACCACCTACGTCACCAACTATCGCATTTGGTTCTACGAGCTGCCCTGGGCCGAGCGCAAGGTGACGCGGCCCGGCTACCTCTTTTTTGGCACGCCCGACGAGCGCAGCACCGCCCAGCCTCCGCGCGACTTTTATGTCTATATGCTGCCCCCCTTCTTGAACCGCGAGTGGCGCGACGAGGAACGGTCAGATGAGGTCATCTTTCAGTTGACCGGGCTGGATCAGGCTTTCACAGACATGATGCGCGCGTACGCGGGCGCCCGCGCGATGGCCACCGAGGCCGCCTCCTACCGGGATGTCTACACTGAAAAGGCCGATGCGTATTTGAGCAAGCTCTTGCGCTGGCTGCGCGAACACCTGACCGAGCACCTGCAGGTAACCTACCAGGGTGTGACCGAGCCTGTCGTCGCTGTGCTGACCCGCACGCGCAGCAGCGCCAGCCAGACTATCGAGGATTTGCTGCGACTGGTCGCCGCGCATTTGCTGGCCCCCGATTTTGAGGAGCGCTACCCCGATTACCCCGCCTTCCAGCGCCTGACCCAGCCGATCAGCGAGCAGGCCCGCCCCACCAGCGCGATGGAGGCCATTCGTTTCCTGGCCGGGCGGGGACGCACCAACTTGGGAGTGGGTGTGTTGGAAGGGCTGGAACTGGTGGACGCAGAGACCACCGTCCGGCCCTATCAGTCGCGCTACGCCCGCTGCTACCTGGATCTGCTACAGAAAAAACCAGAGGGCCAGGTGGTCAATCGGGGCGAGTTGATCGAGCAGGTGTCCGGCGGCCTGCAACCCATCGAAAAAGACATCTTTTTTCACCTGGAACCCGAGTGGGCGGTCGTGGTGTTGCTGGCACTGGTCTACAATGGCGACATCGTGCTCAACCTGGGCGGGCGGGTTGAGCTGGACGCCGGCGCTATTGAGCGCGCGGCGACAATGTCCATCGCTGATCTGATTGACTTTCGCTTCTACAAACAACCCCGCACCCTGCCGCTTAACCTGTGGACGATGATTTTCGAAGGGCTGGGGCTTTCGCCTGGGCTGGTACGCGACGAGAACACGCGCGAGCGAGCGGTGCAGGAGCTTTACCGCGTCGTGGGAACTGAACTGGAACAGGCCGCCACGCTCCAGGGCCGCCTGCAACAAGGTGTACAGTTGTGGAACACCTCTCTCTTCACCGACCGCTTCACCTATGAGGTGCAGGCTGGCGCGGTGGTGAGCGCCGATCTACCCGCCGTCACTCTCTCGTTGACCGAACTGTTGCCCTCCCTGCGTGGATACAAGCAGTTTCTGGAGGAACTGAGCCGCTTTAACACCGTGGGCAAACTGCGCAACCTGCGTCTGACGGCGAGCGAGGTGACGGACGCGCTCGACGCCCAGGCGGTCGTGAGGCGCGCGGGGCGACTGCTGGAACTCGTGAGCCGGATTCAGCCTCTGACCACCTACCTGGCCGAGGCCCAGGCCAATCTGCCCGATGACCACGCCTGGTCGGAGCGAGCGGCTGCCGCCCGCCAGGCGTTGCTGGGCGACGTGCGCCGTCTGGGTAAAGGAGAGGATGCACGCGACGGCCCGGCACTGGCGCGCGAGTTGGAAACGCTCAAAGCCGAGTACGTCGCCGCCTACGCCGAATCACACCGGCGACTGGTACTAGGTCCTCAAGCCGATGACCGCCGCCAGCGACTCTACAACGACCCGCGTCTGGCGGCGCTGAACGAGCTTGCGGCCATTGACCTGCTCAGCAGTCCAGAATTGGAGGGTTGGAAGCAATCGCTTTCGGCGCTGCCCACCTGCCGCGAGTTCCACGAGGGGGCTATCGCCGATACCCCCACCTGTCCCTCCTGTCACCTGCGGCCGGCCCAACATCGTCACGTCGGCCAGGCCGATCAGGTGCTGGACCAACTCGACGCCCGATTGGACGATCTCTTGACCCGCTGGCGGCAGGCGCTGCGGACCAACCTGACCAGCGACACCGCCCGGCGCAGCCTGGAGGCGATGGCACAGGTCGAGCGCGGACCAATCGAGCAATTCCTGGCCCAGGGCGACGACGAGCCAACCATCCCCGCAGGCTTTGTGACCGCCGCCACCCAGGCCCTGCGCGGCATTGAGGCGCTGACCCTGCCGGTGGACGATCTGTTGGAGGCGTTAAAGGAAGGCGGCTTGCCCTGCGCCGTGGAGGAGTTGCAACGCCGCTTTGCCGATTTTGTGAGCCAGAACATGCGCGGCCACGACCGGCGCAACACGCGCCTGACGTTGGACCGGTAACCAGGAGCGTCTCGATGACTATACTTTCCGCTGATACTTTACCCGACGTCGAAAACATACAGATCGAGCGACTGCGACATATGCCATCCTGGCGCAAGCTGGCGCTGACGTGCGAAATGAGCCAGACAGTGCGCCTGCTGGCCCTCGCCGGGCTGCGCCAGCGTCACCCTCACAATACGCCAGCCCAGCGACAGCGCCGTTTGGCCGATCTGCTACTAGGCCAAGAACTGGCTATCCGCGTTTACGGCCCCTTACCGGAGGAGCACTGATGCTGCCAGAACAGATTGCCGTGACACTATTGGTCACCGATGCGCTGGACGCTCTCGGCGTGCCCTATGCCATTGGCGGCTCCCTGGCCAGCGCGCTGCACGGCGTGATGCGCGCCACGATGGACGCCGACCTGGTAGCCGACCTGCGCATAGAACAGGCTGCACCGTTGGCCCAGACGTTAGCAGACGCCTTCTATGCCGATGTGGAGATGATGCGCGACGCCATCCAGCGCCAT
>QMOE01000198.1 GCA_003648125.1 Chloroflexota bacterium | reverse complement strand
GTTTGGAAACCTGCCCTACAGTCAGCGCGATTTCCAATCGCGGCTACAGCGCGCAAACGCCCCGGAATATTGAAAAGATACAAAAATAACGTATTCCTCGCGTAGAACCACGTGAACAATGCAACGTTGTTTCTGAACAACGCCTTGCCCATACCATAACACAGGTCAAACCCAGCGTCAATCCGAATCTACGATCGTGAACAGACCCCCATCGCTGCGCCCGAACAGTTCCGGAAAGTACATCTCGTAGGCGTGGGTGGGGATAGCTCCGTACTCGCCGGGCAGGCTGGCGCGGATGAGATAGGTATACTCGTATGTGCCGCGCGGTAGGTAGGTGGCAAAGAGCACCGCCTTCTCGTCGCGCAGATCGGTGTGATTGAACCACCACCAACCCCAGCCGCCGCCCCACGGGCTGTACCGGTCGGTGCGCGTCAACTCGGACGCTTCATCGGCGACGCTGGTGGTCTCAAGGCTCATATCCACCCCCTCGGTGCCGGCAGGGAAGGGATCCTCGATTACCACGTAATGCAAATCGTGGGGAGCGATGATGGTCAGTTTGACTCGCACCGTATCGCCCACCTGCGCGCTGGTTATCGCCGGGCACGTCTCCTCCTCCGGGTCGCAGTCGGAAGCCGTATATTTGCGGCTGACGATGATGCCCCGATTGAGAGCCGTCACTTCACTCACCGGCTTGTAGTAGCGCAAGTACATGCTATAGTACAGCCGGCCAGTTCCTGCCTCCTGTCCCTTGGGCGCCCAACGCTCAACGATAACCCGGTTGGCCTCGTCCGCCAACAGTTCGGCGACCTCGATTTGCAGCCTGGTCGTCTCGTCAACATTGCTCGAGTTCACGCTCCCCTCGCCCAGCAGAGCGCCGTTGACGACCACCTGCCAGTCGTACTCTCCCTCCAACTCGCCGGTAGCGACCATCCAATCGGTGAGGGCTAGAATCGCCCAGGCGGTCTCCTGCGTCGTCTCCCAGTAACCGTCGCGGCGGGCGACCATCAGCCAGCGGACGGCGTTGGGGGCCAGCGCGTTGCCGGGGTCCAGCCGGGCCAGCGCCGCCAGCACGATGGCGGTGGAGCGGGTGTCGGTGTTCATCGCGTAATAATCCACCTGGGCCTCCTCCCAGTGCGCGCCGGTCGCGCTGACGATGGCAGCGGAAGTGATGTCGGCGAGCAGTGAATCCACCCGCTCCTGCTTTTCCATCAGACCGAATCCCATTGCCAGGTACGCTTTGCCAAAGGTATCCAGCGTGTCCCGCTTCTGGAAAAGCGTCTCCATACGGCCCATATTGCCCGCGCCCGCCTCGGCCAGCGCGTAGAGGATAAACGCCTGCCGGTTGGCCTGCCAGTGCAGTTCCAGGTCACGGGAATTGCTCAGATTGTTTTCTAGATACTTGACCGCTCGCTCCATCACCTCTTCGTCCACCACGAATTCAGCCCGCTGCGCCTCGACCAACCCCAGCAGGACATAGGCGCTCAGGTAGGGACGGGAGTCGTCCGTGACCCACCAGCCCCAGCCGCCGTCATAGTGCTGCTGGTTGTAGAGCCGCTGCAATCCCTGGCTGACCAGGTCAGGTAGAGGCTCAGCGCGCTGAACCCCTACCAGCCCCAATTCTTTGTAGGCGCGATAGGTGACCACGTTGGGCAGGAAACGACTGACCGTCTGCTCGGTACATTCGTAGGGATAGTGCTCCAGGTAGTCGAGGCCATCCACCATGCCGGCCGCCAGCGACGGGTCCACGTGTACCGATAGCTCCCCCTGAGTGGGATCGTAGCTGGGCGGTAGAACAACCGCCTCTAGCCGCTGCCCATCGGCCTCGAACGTTCCGGCGGTGGCGACTACCTCCGGCGTGCTGTAGCGGTAGACCGGCAGGGTGATCTCGACGGCGTCGTACAGCCCCGCCGGCTCCTCCGCCCCGGCGTAGAAACGCAGCGTCGTCTCCGATATATCGCCCACCGTCACCGGCCACACTACTTTTACCTTGTCGTTGGCATTCACGCTGATGCGCCGGCTCGCTTCACCGATCTGCAACCCCTCGGCGTCGAACAGCACATTCACCTCGACGGGCTTGTCTGTGTTATTGTGAATTATGGCGGCCAGTTCCGCCTCGTCGCCGACGACAAAGAAACGCGGGACCACCGGGCGCACCAGGAGGTCTTTGGTGCTGATGATGTCCACGTCCGCCTCGCCCACCAGCGTGTCGGCGGTGACGCCGCGCGCACCCAGTCGCCAGGTGGTGAGGTTATCCGGCAGTTCCACGCTGACACTCGCGTGACCATTCGCGTCGGTGCGCAGATCGGGGTTCCAGTAGGCCAGATCGGGGAAACGCTTGCGCACGGCGCCGAACTCTTCGCCGCCGCCCCCGCCGCCCAAGCCCTTGGCCTCCTCGCCCAGTTCCTCACTGATGCGGTCGCCCGAAAGCGTCAGCCCGCTGGCCGTGCTCACTCCCAACCCCCGCTCGCGCCAAAAGTAACCCACCAACCCTGGGCCGGGCCGGTCGGCCAGCGTCAGCACCGCCAGATCAACCAGGTTGAGCGCCAACTCTGCCTCGACCGGGGATCCATCGCTATCGGTGACGCGCACATCGTACTTGACAGTCTCGCCGGGGCGATAATGTTCATCGCTGGGCTTGTCGGGGGTCAGCGCGATGTTCAACTCTTTCTCCGTCGTCTCGATGGGAAGCTGCGCGTAGCCGATCTTGAAACTCGACACCGTGTTGTTCTCGTCCACCCCCTTGACGATGACCACCGAGACAAAGACGTTGGGGATCATGTCCTCGGTGATGGGGATTCTGATCTGCTCCGAGTTGGTCTCTAGCGTCTGCACCCAGTAATCATAGATGTGGCCGCGCTCGATGGTGATGAGCGCTTCGACCTGGCCCTGGTACGGGTGGGGGATGAGGATGGTGGCCGTGTCGCCCACTTTGTACTGCCGCTTGTCCGTGACCAGTTCGAGGCGGTCGTTGTTCTCCCGCCGCCAGTTGATGTACTCGCTCCCGCTGATCCACATGTAGGTGGAACTGCGCACCTCCCCCCCTCTACTCCCCGCAAGCGGGGGGGAACCGATGGCGGTAGCTTTGTAGATACCGCCAGTTTCGGGCGTAAAGCTGACCGTGGCCTCGCCGTCGCCGTCGGTCGTCACCGTGGTGGTGTAGACCGGCCTGTCCTCGACGGCGGCCTCCCAGTAATAGCTGCCGTCCTCCCCCTGCTTTTGGACACTGTACCACTCGCGCTCGGCAAAGATGACCGTGATCTCTTGGTTCGGCGATGGCTCGCTCTCCCAATCCACGCTGATGATGTTGACCTGGTTCTCCTGCCCCGCCATGCCCACGTACCGCTCCGGTTGCAGGCCGATATAGTACATTCCTTTGTGAATGATAGCCTCAGTCCGGTTGCTGACCTCTTGGTTGTTGATGTCGGTGACGGTCACCTCCAGCGTAAAGAGTTGGCTGGCGAGTTTCTCGGCGATGTCGGCCTCGAGGCTAAAAGTGAAGCGTCCTTCTTCATCCGTGACGCCTTCCCCGCCGGCGACGCGTTCACCGTAAGACCCTCTGCCCCCACCGCGCCAGTAATCATAGTCGGCAAAATCCCACCAGCCCCGACCCTGGTAATCGAAAAAGTGATCGCGGGTGAGCACTGTGTAGCTCACCTCGGCATCCGCCACCGGCCCGCCGAAAAAGTAGCTCGCCTGGGCAGTGACGTTGATCTCGTCCCCCTGGGCGTACTCCGCAAGGTCGGTCTCGACCTCCACCTGAAACTCGGGTTTGCGGTACTCGGCCACCTGGAAACTGGTGTAAAATTGCGCTTCCTTGTGTTCCAAATAATTGGCCCGGATGGAATAGACGCCCAGCGACGCTTCCTCGTCCAGAGCAAACTCGCTATCTAGCGTGCCCATGTCGCTGATAGAAAATTCGTCTTCCAAGACAGTCTTGCCCTCCGGGTCCGAGATTTCGATGTGTACCTCGTGATCCTGCGACGGCAAAGAATAATGAGCGTCGTCGTCGCCGCGCAGGATGCCCTTAAAGTAGACCGTCTGGCCGGGACGGTAGATGGGCCGATCGGTAAAAAGGTAGCCGGCGAAGAGGCTGTCGTCATACTCAACCGGCAGGTCAAACTGCCAAGGGGTGATATCGTCGTCCCAATTGCTGATGGCTGCGCCAAAGTCCGGGCCGGGGTTGTCCGCGTCGCCGACGAAGGCAAAAACCGGCGCCCACCGATCTATGGGCTGGTGCTCGCTGCTAAAGACCCCGTCATCGTTCGTCGTCCCATCCGCCAGGACGTGGTCTACTCCGTCCATCACCACGATGGGCAGATCGGGCAGCACCTCGCCGGAGCGCAGGTCGGTGGCCCAGACGAGCGATTCGGTGGGCGTCGTCTTGAGGCTCAGGTTGTGGCGCGAGACGACCAGCATCTCTTTGCCGGGTTCCGGCATGTTGTATTGCGCCTCTGGATAGACCGAGTCAGGATCGGCCTGCACCTGCAAAAAGTACAGGCCCGGTTGTAAGGGCGCAAGGCCTTGCGCCCCTACAGCGTCGGACAGTTTGGTGCCGTAGATAGCACGTTGGTTCAGCAGCGGGGCTACGTCCAGCGACCATTGGCGGATCAGGTTCTCCGCGTTGCCGCTATAGCCACTCCAATAGTCCCACGAATTCCTCCCGTTGGCGTGCATAAAGTCCGCCAGCGGCATGTGGTAGAGGGCAAAGTTAACCCGGCCCACGTTGCGGACGGTCACGTAGGCCAGCGTCTCCGTGTAGGCGTCAAAGGTCACCACCTGGCCCACATTGTGCAGGTAGACCAGCGGGTCGTAGGCGCGGGTGCGCCAGCGGATGGTGGTATCCTCGCCCAACTCGTGCCCGTAACGGCCGCGCATATCGCCGCTGATAGTCACCTCGTAATCGCTGCTGGGCTGGATAGGGAAGGAGATTTCGAGCTGCGTGTCGCTATCCCACCAGTAGGTGTAGACTTCCGTCGCTGAGACAGGCGGGCTGATGGTAAAGTTATCGCCGAGCGATTCTGGATCCATCGGGCTGGAGAACTTGATCTCCAGGCTGCCCCACGGGTCGGCGTACTGCTCGCCGTCGGCGGGGGTGGTATCAATGATGCGGGGGTAGGCGATGGTACCAAAGAGCCAACTGTGCAGATCAAGAGTGCCAGCCTTGCCGGTGGCCCCCTTGGCGCCGGCGGCGACTTGGCCCTGATACATCGTATCAAAATCGAGTGGCTCGCTGGGGGTAAAGCTCAACGTCTCCACGCCGACCCGCTCCGGCCCTGCGCCCGAATCCCACGACCATTGGTAAGGCTCAAAGGTGCTGCGGCGTGGCAGCACCAATCCCTCGGCATGCCACTCGAAGGTGCCCGCGACGGTCTCACCCGTAGCCAGGTTCTTTAGCTCGAAGGCGGATTCGGCGGACTCGTGATCCATCGGCTGGTTGAAAGCGACGTAAATAGTCGGCTCCGGGCTGACGTAGACGGTGTCGGCAT
>QMOE01000197.1 GCA_003648125.1 Chloroflexota bacterium | reverse complement strand
GTGATGGCCGCCGATGCGATGAAGGCCGGCGTGGCTGTGCTGGAGGAGGCGATCCTCGCCAGCGGCAGCACGCTGGAGAAAAAGGGCGTGGTTGTCCTGGGCACCGTCGAAGGCGACATCCACGACATCGGCAAGACGGTGGTGATGGCCATGCTCCAGGCCGGGGGATACGAGGTGCACGACCTGGGCGTGGAGGTACCCACGCCACGCTTCATCCAGGCGGCAGAGGAGATCAATGCGAACATCATCGGCATGAGCGCGCTGCTCTCTACTACCATGCTGCGCCAACGCGACGTGATCGAACTGTTGCGCAACAAGGGTTTGGCCAGCCGGTATTTCACCATCGTGGGCGGCGCGCCGGTGACCCAAAAATGGGCTGATGAGATCGGGGCGGATGCTTACGCCCGCGACGCGGTGGAAGCGGTCAAAGTGCTGGACGCCAGCCGGGAGAAGTGGGCATGAACTTCAAAGAAATTGCCAGACGGGCCGAGACCGGCCCAATGATGACCACCGACGATTTCCTGATGCAACGGGTCTCTGCCAATGTCATGAAGTTGCAGAAGAAATACGACGTTCATTGGGATGGTAAAAGCCTGGTCAACTTGGACGATGACCTGGCCGACCGCACCTGGCAGGCGGGCCGGGAGCTGCTCCTCAGCGCGGGACTGTATAGTGCCAACAGCCGCCGCGTGATCGAGTTCAGCGAGACCGAGGTGGAGCACGCTCTGCGCTTCGCTCCCCGCAGGCTGCAAATGGGCCAGGGCAAGGACCAGGTCACCATCTACCACCGGAGCGTTGAGGACCCGCGCCCGCCTTTCGCCTTCAGCGGCCCCTTTAATGCCGATACCCACGAGACGATGTTCGTTCACCTCAACGAGGCTTTTGCCCAGGAACGCATCATTGATTGCCTGTTCCTGCCCGGATACCTTAAAGAACTTGACGGGCTGATGATTCGTCCCAACTCCGGGCTCTCCAGCCGCGCCGCCGTGCTCTACGGTCAGTGGTCGCGCGAGGCAGTTCGCCGCGCCGGACGTCCGGGAATGCCCATCTGCGGGCACGCGGTGATGGCCCTCAACGAGATGGCCTGCACCAATGAGGAATGGGGCCTGCGCAGCACCGATCCACGGGCGATGGTGCTCCTCTCCGAGCTCCAGGTGGACGACGTGACAATGGCCCGCATGGGTTTCTACCTGCCCTACGGCTGTCCGATCTACATCGCTTTCACTCCGCTGGTGGGCGGTTACGGCGGTGGGCCGGACGGCACGGCCATCGTTGCGGTGGCGTCGTTCATCGCCAGCGTGATGCTGGGCGCGGACATCTGCCACCTGGGACCGCAGCACATCAAATACAGGATGCAGACCAACAACATGTCGCTGTGGATGGGCAGCCTAGCCCAGCAGGCCGTGGCCCGCAACAGCCACATCATCGCTACCACCAGCCACACCACCGCCGGCCGGCCCGGATCGGCCCAGTACGCTTATGAGTTTGCTGCCCTGGAGCTGGCCGTCGTGCCCAGCGGCAGCAACGTCTCCGGCCCCCGGCCGGCGGAGCCGCTGGGCTGGAATAATGTGAGTCCCCTGATGGGCCGCCTGTTCGTCGAAGTGGGCCACGCTGCGGCGAAACTCACCCGCGCCCAGGCGGCGGAGATCGTGGCCCGACTGTACGAGAAATACAAAGACAGGATCACGTTCGAGGAAGCGCCGAAAGGGTTGCCCTTCGAGAAGATGTACGATGTGGAGACCCTGTCGCCCACGCCAGAGCACCAGGCGCTTTACGACGGGGTCAAGGAGGAGTTGGCCAAGCTGGGCGTGCCGTTTGAGTGACCGGGAGGAAGCGAAGCCAAGGTGGCCTACAAACTCCTTTTCCTTGATGAAACTGGCAACATTGATGCGAGAACTCGCGCGGGGATGGCCGTAGTTGTTCTCCTCGTTGGCAGTAATTTGCAGGTCAAACGAGTGATGCGTGCTGCCAGGAGGCGGTTTCCCAAAGAACTCCCTGCTCGCCGGGTGTACAAAGCCAGGGACGCACCAGAGGCTGTGACGAGATTTATTCTGGAACGGCTGGCTACCGGAGATGTTGAAATCGTCATCTTGAGGGTAGGGCGAAGAGCTTTGCGGCACTTTGATGGTGACCGGAACGAGCTCTATGCGGCGGTGGTAGAGGAAGCGATTGGAAGGGCCTGGGAAAAGCATCCCACTGCCAGGCCCGTACTTCATCAGCGTTACGAGAAAGCGGAATTACGGAACAAGATTACTGAACGCTTGTTGCGGCGGGCCCGGCGATTGAGGATTGAGCTTGCTCCCGAAGATGTGAAGCATCGTAGAGGGTCACCCAGCGAGCCAGGTCTGGAAGTAGTGGATGCGGTCGCCTGGGCTTATGCCCAGTGGAGACGGAGGAACAAGAGGTTATCCTACTTGTATGAGCTCGTCAGAGACAAGACTGTGATAGATGACATCTTTGAGAGAGAATGAAAACAACGAGCTGCGCTGAAGGGGCTCTTCCGGTCACATCACAGGGACAGGCAGGCGAACTGCCCGTTTGCCAGCCGTAGAACGGCGGACCGGGGGCGTCTCTGCGGACGCCCTCCCTCCAGCGACTTACTGCTCGCTGTACAAGAATAGTTTAGCACAGATTGCCGTGTGTGTCAAGCGGATCCCACAAACTATGGACATCCCGTCCCTACAGCGGGAGGAGAGAATTGGCTCAACAACTAGTCTTTGATCCAGACACGTGCACCGAGTGTCGCTCCTGCGAAATTAAATGTTCTTTCATCCATTTTGGGGTGTACAACGCCAACAAGTCCGGCATACGTATCCTGACTGACTGGCCGGAACCGCCACGCGCGCGGCTGTGCCGCCAGTGCGAGGACCCGGCGTGTCTGCCGGCCTGCCCGGTGGATGCTTTGTACGTGCAGGATGGTGTGGTCAAAGTGCGCTACGATGAATGCACAGGTTGTGGCGCTTGCGTGGATTCCTGTCCTTACGATGGCATCTGGCTGGACCCGCTTTCAGGCGTGGCGGTCAAGTGCGATACTTGCGATGGGCGCTACCTGTGCCGCGAGGTGTGTTCCGTGGCGGCTTTGAGCGTGGGAGAGGATGCGGGGGTGTCGGGGGCAGAGCCCCTGGCCGGGGGCGTAGGGGTGTCCCCCACATTTCCTTCTTCCCCATCCCTCTCGCCGGGAAGTGTGAGGTGAAAAGCGATGTTCGAGTGTTATAACCGCCGGTTGCTGCGTATCAACCTGAGCGATAGAACGCACAGTGTGGAGCCTTTGGACGACGATTTCATCCGCGATTACGTGGGTGGCATGGGCTTTGGCACGCAACTCCTCACCACGGAGGTGCCTGCCACCGCCGACCCGTTAGGGCCGCAGAACAAACTCTTCGTTTGCGTCGGCCCGCTCACCGGCACGCTGGCTCCTCTCTTTGCCCAGACCTGCATCGTGATGAAATCGCCGCTCACCAGCGGGATCATCAACACCTACGCTGGGGGACACCTGGGCGTGGCCATCAAGCAATCCGGCTACGACGTGATCGCCATCGAGGGCGTGGCCAGCGATCTGGTCTACGTGACGATCACCCCCGACGGCGTGCGCATCGTGGATTGCCCGGAGCTGCGCGGCAAGACCGCCCGTGAGGCCGAGGCGGCGGTGAAGGCGGCGACGGGTCGTGACGATCTGCACACCATGGCTATTGGATTGGCCGGGGAGAACAAAGTCCGCTACGCCAGCCTGAGCTCGGAGACGCGCGCCTTTGGACGCGGTGGCGCGGGCGCGGTCTTTGGCAGCAAGAATCTCAAGGCCATCGGCGTGGCCGGCATCGAGGATGTGCGCGTGGCCGATCCGCCCGCTTTCGAGGCCGCCGTTGCTGCCATCTATCGGACGCTCCGCGACGACATGGCCCGACCCTGGAGTCTGTTGGCCGGCTTCAGCAATGTGGGCACCGGTGTGGGAATGGCGATGGTCAACGAGAAAAACGCGCTGGCGACCAGGAATCACCAACTCACCCACTTTGAGGGGGCGAGCCGCATTGACGGCGCGGCGTATAGGGAGAACTTCCCCACTCGCCCTGTGGCTTGTTTTGGCTGCCTGGTGCACTGCGGAATGCTGCACAAGGCCAGCACTCGCTTTGGTGAGCTGTGGACGCGCGGGCCGGAATACGAGACGATGTACTCGCTGGGCTCGCTATGTTTCAACGACGACCCCGAAGCGTTGATGAAGGCCAACCTCCAGTGCGAGGATCACGGCATGGACACCTTGTCGGCGGGGGTGAACATAGCCTTCGCCATGGAATGCGTCGAACGTGGCATTATCCCCGCTGACCTGGGTGATGGGGTGAAACTGGAATTTGGCAATGCCGATGCTATCATCAGGCTGTTGGAGATGATCGCCCATCGGCAGGGAATCGGCGAGGTGCTGGCCGAGGGCACGCGCCGGGCGTCGCAAGTCTGGGGCCGGGGCTCGGAAAAGTTCGCATTGCAGGTCAAGGGCACAGAGTTCGCCGCCTGGATGCCGGAGCGCATGCGCGGCATCGCCCTCACCTTCGCCACGTCCAATCGTGGAGCTTGCCATAAGCGGGCCCCTATCGGCCTGGAGATAAGCGGTCAGATTCCGATGGACCAGATCGAGGGCCGCGCGGCGCTGGTGAAGGACATTCAGGACAAAGTCAACGCCATTTTTACCCTGGTCTCTTGCCGCTTCGCCGAGTTCGCCGTGCCGCTGGAGCAATTCGTGGATCTGCTGAATGCCGCTGCGGGCACGGACTGGACGGCGGAGCGTTTTCTATGGATGGGCGAGCGGCTGTGGAACATGGAGCGGCTGTACAACCTGGCGGCCGGCATCAGCGGTGAGGAGGATCGCCTGCCGGAGCGCTGCTTCGAGGTGCCGGCGGATTTCCCGGCGGATCAGAAGCCGCTGACGCGCGAGGATTTCAACGCGCTCTTGCAGGATTACTACCGCCTGCGCGGCTGGAACGAGCATGGCGTGCCCACAGCGGAGCGGCTGAAGATGCTAGAGTTGTAGGGTCTGTGCTGATCACCGAAATGGGAGAAGCCAGGATGCAGGTGACAGTGCGCCTCACGGGGCCATTTCGTAAGTATGCAAGTGGGGAAGGAACAAGCCTGGCTCTCTCGTTGGACGAGGGGGCCACAGTGCGCCAGGCCTTGCACGCGCTTGGCGTGCTTTTGGGCCCGCCGTTTGTGGCCGAGGTCGTCGAACCGCTGTTGAGCGGGGCCGCGCCCGGCATCCTGCTGCTCAACCGTCACAACCTGCGCCCGCCGAATGGATTGGAGAGCACGTTGCACGACGGCGACGTGCTCTCACTTGTACCCCCGATGGGTGGGGGGTAGCATCAGGACCACTCGGTGAGAAGGCCGCAGTCAGGCGTACCGACTTGACAGATTAGTTGAGAGATGTTACACTTCTACCGTCGAACGCCTTTACTGAAGCTCGAATTCTTATCACGAATGGCACGTTTGTTTTTCTCCTCGCAGATTGGCATGACCAT
>QMOE01000196.1 GCA_003648125.1 Chloroflexota bacterium | reverse complement strand
CGGCGAGAGCATCGAAAAAGCGCCGGAACCAGAATCCTGATGCCGGATGTTCACCGGGATAGCAGCGTCCGTGCAAAACTGCTATGCTCGCTTCTTGAGCCTGATGCCACCGGCATGAGGCTCTTTTTGTTTCACCATCGGGAGAGCAGCCAATGACGGAAGGGACAGACCTCTATCACCTGCAACGCCTGGATAGCGAAAAGGACACCCTGCAACGCCGTCTCACAAAAGTGGAGATCTCATTGGAGGAGAGTGAAGCGTTGCGCCAGGCCAGCCGGGCATTGGAGGAGACGCAACAGTCAGTCCGAAAATTGGCGGTCAGACAGCACGACATGGAACTCCAGGTTCAGGGAATTTTAGAAAAAATCGCCCGCTCCGAGCAGCGACTCTATAGCGGCGTGGTCAAGAACACAAAGGAACTGGCTGACTTGCAAGCCAAGGTCGCCGCGCTCCAGCGCCGGCGGCAGAAATTAGAGGACGACCTGCTGGAAATAATGATCGAGCGAGAAGAAGCACAAGCCGCGCACGCCCAGGCCCAGGAACATCTCGACGAGACAAAAGCCCATTGGTCAACTCAACAGACTAACCTGCTGGCCGAGCGAGAAACACTGCAAACCAGGCTCGCCGAGATTGAGCAGGAGCAGGCGGGGGTACTGCCCCACATCGAGCCGGGAGACCTGACCACGTATCAGAACCTGCGGCGCAGAAAGGGTGGCCTGGCCGTAGTCCAGATGCAGGGCAGCGCGTGCGGAGGGTGCGGCGTCGCGGTATCGCCAAATCTGAAATGGAAGTTGCGGCAGGGGGAACTAGTCTGCTGCGGAAACTGCGAGCGTATCATCGTGCAGGCTTGAAACTGATGTAAAGAGATCACGGCCTCCTCAATGAGGAGGCCGTGACCCGCGAAAGGAGGGTAACCACAAACAACTTTCTTGATGCGAGTCCGGGGGGGCGGGGTCCCGTCCCAACATCACCCATATTCTAACGGAATCGTCACTCAATGTCAATGGTACTTGTGTACCAAGTATAGTTGACATTCGCGCCAAATCCGGCTATCATAGGTAACAAGTCTCCAATTCGTAACCATCAATTCTCTACCGGACACTTTTGCCAAGTTTCTGTTACACAGAGATTCACGGAGGATTCACAGAGACGCCTGTCTTCCGACAGGCAGGCACAGAGATTCTTTGGAGGAATCTGCCAGTACGAAGCGACTCTTTTGTTAGATCACCCAAATTTCAACATCTCAGTGTATCTCTGTGCCTTCTCTGCGCTCTCTGTGTAACTGATTTTGGCCTCTTTGAAAAAGTGTCCGGTAGTGAAACCATCAAGAGTATCGCTACCAGGAACAAATCGTGCTTCAAACTATCTACTTTACGACATCCTATCTACAAGGGCCTGCTCCTGCCCCTCAGCCCTGGCACTTGGACCCTCTGTCGGCGCTGATCGGTGCGGGGATAGCTCTGCTGCTGACCGCGCTGGCCTATAACTTTCGCCACGAACTAGGTCTGGGTTGGAAGATTATGACAGCCCCGTTGCTCCAGCTGCGTCACAGCCTGCAAGCCAGCGCTGAGGACCGCTACCGCGAACTGGTCGTCGCCAAAGCGCGTTCCCTCACCGTATCGGCACACGTGGCCCCGCTAGATAAGGTCTTTATAGAACCCAAACTGCTCGCGCCTGTCCCCTCTCCCTCACCCTCATCAGAAGCTGAACTTGCGCCGACCGCCCTCCGTGAATTGTCGCTGCGCCAGGCACTGAGAGGGCATCCTCAATTGGCGATTCTAGGAGAACCGGGAACGGGAAAAACCGCCCTGCTGGCGTACCTGGCCCTTTCGTGCGCGCTCAACACGAGCGAGGCCCAAGCGACGCTGGGCCAGGCTCAAAAGCGACTGCCGCTCTACGTGCCGCTCCCGGCTATGGATTGGGACGAACAAGACGAGGTAGAGGACACAGATGAAAGCGCCGAAGAAGACAAACCCAAGCAAGCCAAACAGGAAGACGATCCTGTAGAGAGACTCATCAATGCGGCCCTGGCCGTCGTCGGTGGCAAAAGCGGCCTGGCAAGCTCTCTCCGCCAGTACCTGGACACCGGTCAGGCCATCGTGCTCGCCGACGGATGGGACGAACTAGCGCCGCAGCAACGCCAACAGGCCACAGCTTGGTTGACCGAACTGATCGCCGCCTTACCGGGAAACCTGTGGTTGGTCGCCGCCGGGGCGCGGGGCTATGCACCCCTGACAGAGACAGGCTTTGTTCCGCTAACCATACCCTCCTGGAGCGTCGTGCAGGTTGAGCAATTTGCAAGACGCTGGCTGACGGTCAGCACTCCCACAGACGGAGCGCCCCCCGTTCCCGCCCGCAGATTGATAGCCGAACTACAAAGCGCGGCCCGAATAGGACTTTTGCCGTTAGAATTGGCCTTGCTAGCATTCGTGTATCTTGCGGACCAAAAAATTCCGACTGGACGAGCAAAATTATTTGATCGCGCACTAGAGTTGCTGCTGTGGCAAGAACAAGAAGAAAACGACTGGATGCTGACAACCTGCCGGCTGGCATTGGGGCAATTGGCAGCCCAATCCCAGGAAAAATACGCACTCTGCAGCCGCAAGGAGATCGAAGCAGCTATTGAGGCCGCCCTTCCCCCTGCCGAAGAACTGCCCGCGAGTGCAACCACCCGCACCTTCCGCGCGCTGACCGGTGAGCGAGGAGCGCTCCACCTGGCGGGGGCTGATCGCTACGCTTTCGTCTACCCGCTCTGGCAGGCATACCTGACGGCGCGCCAGTTGATTGCCATCGCCCCTACTACACTCATTGAGCACCTGGAAGACCCACACTGGGCCGATGTACTGCGCTGCTACGCCGAGATTGGCAATATGGGGCCACTGGTGAACGTCTGGCTGCGCACCCCCGACGACATGTTCTACACGCGCCTGCGCACCCTCGGCTCGTGGATCAGCGCGGCTCCCCAGGACGCTGCCTGGCGCGATGGAGCCACGGCCGTGCTGGCCCGCGCTTTTCTCAAGAACAACATCCCCGTGCGGGTGCGGCAAGCATTGGCAGAGTCACTGGCGGTGACCGGCGTGTCTGGCGTCGTTTACCTGCTCAAGCAAACGCTCCAACACCCAGACGCCGAGAGACGCGCTGCCGCCATCCTGGGATTGGCGAGGGTGGCGGGCGAATCGGACCTGCCGGCGCTCGAAGCAGCACTGGCGGACGAGGCCCCCATCGTGCGCGAAGCAGCCGTGCGCGGACTGGCGCGCCTGGACATTGATACCGCAATACGCTGGTTGACGCACGTGCTACTGGAGGGGGATGACGCGCTCCGCCTCCTGGCCGCCGATGGATTGGCCCAGTGTGGAGATCAGGGGAAAGCCATTCTGGTCGAAGCGGCAGAATCGGAAGACGTACTAATCCGCCGGGGAGCGATCTTTGGGTTGGCACAGATAGGGGCGCAAGAAACACTGGAGAAAGCAGCACGGGAAGACGAACAGTGGATCGTGCGCTCGGCGGCGGCGGCGGCGCTGGATCAAATGGAAGAAAATGAAAAAGAAACTACCGCTGTCACACCCCCACCCGACATTGCGCAATTGCCCTGGCTCATCTCGTGGGCGGCGGCCCAGAGTGAGGGGACGGGAGTGGGAGAAGCGGCCCGGCGCGTGCTCCTGCGTGCCCTGAGCGAAGGTGATACACCGGTTCGCCTCAACGCCGTGCAAATGTTAACCCAAATCGGTCGTCCTGACGATGTCGCACAATTGCGAATCGCGCTGACCGATCCCGAACCAGCCATTGCGAACACAGCATTGGATGCACTGGCCGAGATCAGCAGACGGTACGATCTGAGAATTGAGTAAGGCTCGCCACAGCCACGAGGTAACGTATCCTCTCGATATTGTAGGGCAAGTTGCCAACTTGCTTTACAGATGCCCAGTAGACGCGCTTTCCATAGCGCATCAGGCCGCGAGGTATGGAAACCTCGGCTACGTTGCCCCAACTTTTTGAAAAAATACGAGCTACCCTCGGCTGCTACTTTGCGCTCACGAGAGCGCGAACAGAGCCAACAGACACATCCCTCACGCACACTCGCTTTTGGCGCGACGTGTAACCGCTGATAATTTCGACATCCGCAGGTGATACATCCAGCCGCTTGGCCAGGAATTTTCGTAGCGCCCGATTAGCCTTTCCTCTTTCCGGCGGAGCCGCCAGCCGCAGTTTGAGTGCGTCACCGTGCAGCCCCACGATCTCGTCACGCCTGCCTCGAGGCACGACGCGCACCATAAAAGTGCATCCTTTCTCGCTCTCGACCACCGGCAGCATCACCATCACACCCCGGCTAAAACAGCGCCAGAATCAACAACTGTAAAAGCTGCTCCACGAGCCATACGGCGAGCAATCCCACCATAGGCGTGAAATCCAGGCCGCCCATCGGTGGGATGTAACGGCGCAACGGCGCTAACAGCGGTTCGGTGATCTGGATCAAAAAGATCATCACCGGATGATATTCACTAATCCCAAACCAGGGCAGCAAGGCGCGGATGATGATGGCAAAAGAGTACAGATTAAAGATGATGTCTATAAAATGCAGTAAAGCGTACATTGGCTCTCCAATTGTCGGTATATAAAGCAGATGAGAAACCAGGTTTTTAGGGAAAAACCTGGTTTCTTTCCCCAAAGATGGCACGCCCAATACGCACCATCGTCGCTCCTTCCTCTATCGCCACCTCAAAGTCATCGGTCATACCCATTGAGAGGTGACGCCACTCGTGGGCCGGGAAGCGCTCCCGCAGCGCGTCTCGCAGCGTGCGCAGGCTGGCGAATACAGGCCGCACAGTCTCCGGGTCGGCAACGAAGGGGGCCATGGTCATCAAGCCCTGCACCGCCAGCGCCGGCAGCGTCAGCACCTCCTCGACGGCGGTGAAGAAAGCCACTCGCTTGACATCGTCCTGCTCCCAGCCCGACATGTCGAACCCCGACTTGGTCACTTCGCCAGAGACGTTGCACTCCAAGAGCACCGGCAGCGATTTTGTGGCTTCCTGCGCAAAGCGGCTCAGCCGCCGGGCGATCTTGAGCCGGTCCACAGAGTGGACATAGTCAAAGTGCATTGCCACCACCCCCGCCTTCCGGCTCTGCACGTGACCTATCATGTGCCAAATCGGACGCGGGCCAGAGATGGCAGCGCCGACGGCAGCTATCTTGAGCACTCCCTCTTGAGCGCGATTCTCGCCAAAGTAGCGTGCGCCCACCTGATAAGCGGTGACGACTTCCGCCGGTGGATGCGTCTTGGTCACGGCGACCAGCGTGATCTCGGCAGGGTCTCTGCCAACTCGCAGAGCCGCATCCGCTATGCGCTCCTGTACCCGCGCCAGGTTACTTGCGACATTAGTCATTTTAACAACTCCATCACGACACCAAACCGTCCGGTGCGCCCGCGCTCAGCCCGGTGTGAGAAGAACTCGTCCACGTGGCAGGCGGTACAGATGGCGGCGCCCTCGATCTGTTCCACACCGGCGGCGCGGAGTTG
>QMOE01000195.1 GCA_003648125.1 Chloroflexota bacterium | reverse complement strand
TTAAAGGACAGCCCAATCATCTTGTAAGTTACTTCCCAGCGGTAGTCGGTGCCCGCGCCGGTAAAGTTGCGCGCGTCCACCAATCCCGGCAGCCATTGAACGTCGTTGGCGTGGTCCGCCAGGAAAGCAAAGACCTGTTCCCGTTGAGCTTGGACGGAAAAGCTGCGTTCGATTGTAGGCATACTTGTCTCCTTGAATGGTAATTGCTCAGGTGCCCGGCACTTGCAATTATTCAAGCTCCTGTTCCAGCATTTCTAGCAGAGCGGCAGGCAGGCTATCCCGATTCTGGTTCGTCACGGTAAAGACCGCCGTCGCGCTGCTGGACAATCTGATTTGTGCCGCTACTATTAATTCAGGGCGGATTACGACCAGCGCCAACGCGAAATCTGACTGGTGCAGCACATCAAAGGCCTGCTGCCAGCCCCAGTCTTGTTCTATCTCCAGCGGGCCTATCTCGTCCACTATGAGCAGATCGCAGGGTGTGGCGTGGGCTAGCACATCGTTTCCCCAGGATAGGGCTTGGGGGTCGAAGCGGAAGCGGCCCTGGATCACCGCCGGACTGACGTCTGGCTCGAGTGTCAGTTGGCGCACTGAGCCACTGTGTACATCGAGCACATCCAGGGCATCACCGGGGCGACGCAAGGTGAGGATGCCGCCACAAATGTATCCTTTGGCCTGCGCTAATGCGACGGTTTTGCGACAGACGGTGCTCTTGCCTATGCCGCGCTCACCGGAAAGAACGATTATGCGTGCAGTCACTTGATCTAATCCTCGTATCCTGGGATTGGCCCGAAGGCATCCTCGATTTCATCTGGGTCAAAGACATCCAGCATACATTCCCACCAGGTCAGGTTGTCGGTTTTGCGGAAGCGCCACCAACGGATGTCCGGCCAAAAGTAGCGCCAGCGCCATAGGGATGGCACTCGCTCCCATCCATAATCGTTGGCGAGGGTGGTAAAGTCCACGTAATAGCCAGAGGGGATGCGCTCCTCGAGTTCGCCTCCCTCTACCATAGAGCGTCCGTCCTCCTGACGGGCGTTCAAGTTCCACGCTGCTTCGCGTAGCGGCTCTCCCAGGCTTCCATCCTGTTTGGCGGTGCGGATAAAGACACGCCAGTAGGTGACGTTGCCCTCGTCCTCTCGTATCAGTTCGATCTGGGGCGGGTCTTTGTCATAGGGTTCTTGATCCAGCCCAATCGCTCTGCCGCAGACGTGCCAGCTCATACGCGAGTGGCCGGAATAGGGAGTATAAGTCATCGGTAACTGCGCCGTACCGAGGGTAGCCAAATAGTCCCACCCCGTCTCCTCGATCACGCGCTGGCGCAAGGCGTTGAAACTGTCGTTCACCTGGTCGGAGAGAGAGGCTTTGCCTCCATCCTCGTTATTTTCGATTGTGACGCCGGAAAGTGAGGTTAGTCTGTAAGGCGGGCCAGTGGTGGGGGGCGGCTGCACCAGTTCCACGTAGAGGGGCGGCTCTGTGGCCGGCGTGTCGGCCTGGGCGCGGGCCACGATGCGGGGGGAGAGCGGGAGAATCGTCCACGCCAGGTCGTCCAGCGGGCCAGCGGTGCTGTAGACCTCGTGGAACAGCGCCCAGCTTGCCATGCTGGCGGCGATGAGGTGGCTGTACCCGCTTCGCTCGTAAGCGTAGATGAGGCTTTGCCCGTCGGGTGACCAGGCCGGGCAAGTGCCAGCGCCGAAAATCTCGGTCTGCGCCTGGTCGGCTGCCAACGTGTCCCAATCGAAGGTCGTGACTTGGACGTAGGGGTTGCCGCGCGGCCCGCTGATGTAGGCCAATTGCGTGCCGTCGGGCGACCAGGCGGGGTCATCCTCATCCAGGTCGGGGCTGTTGGTGATGTTGATGATTTTTCTTTCCTCGACGAGGTAGAGGTAAATGTCCTTGTTCCCCTCGCGGAAGGAGGTGAGGGCGATGGCGCGGTTGTTGGGCGACCAGACCGGTGCATAGTCGGGGGCGCGGTTAGTGGTGATGCGCTGTACTTCCCCTGCGGTGGTGCTCATCACATAGATGTCGAGGTTGTCGTGCCGATAGGACTCGAAGGCGATGTACTCGCCATCGGGCGACCAACTGGGGTTGGCGTCAAAGCCGGGATCGTGGGTCAGGCGGATCCAGTTGCCGCTGACCAGGTCTAGCAGGTAGATGTCCCAGTTGTGGGCGCGGTTCGAGGCGAAGGCGATGTACTCACCGTCGGGTGACCAGGCCGGGTCGCGGTCTTCGGTCAGGTCGTAGGTCAGCCGCACCAGTTGCCGGTCGGTTTGGTTGAGGGCGTAGATGTCGGTGTTGCCGTCGCGCCGCAGGGTGAAGGCGATGGCCCCGCCGCCGAGGCTATCGGGGGTCGGTGTGGGGCTGGGGAGGGGAGAGGTGTTGGGGTTCGCGGCAGCGACAGTTGAGTGAGGTGATTCGACGCTGGCTGGCATCAAGGCTGTTTGGTACAGTGCAATGGTCAGCAACGCCAGGACGACCAGGTTGCCCAGGATCAGCAGGACGAGCAGCCGCACGCCGCGCGGTTGCAGCGTGAGAGGTCGCCCGACCTCATCCGGCCGGCGCAGCCAGGCAAGGGCACGCGCGACGGGGCGACAGATGCGGAGGATGGGGTTTTGGAGGCGGCGGAAGAATTGGCGCGGGCGTCCTCCCCGGTTTTTTGGCTCTGCTCCGAGTTCGTCGAGTTCTTCTGGTTGCAATTCGTCGGTCATCTAGTCCAAGTATACGTTGCTTGGGGAGCTTGTCAAGCGGTTCAAGGTGCCCGGCACTATTGAGCTTGCCACTCAATCTGGACATGGCTGCCAGCACTCGTGGCAATAATTTTCACCTCTACCGAAATTTGGATGTCCTGCGAGGTGGTAATGCTGGCCTTGACGATATGTTCAAACTCATCGGACATTGGCTCTTCCACCTGCCAGCCTTGCGAAACCAGTTCAGCAAGGTAAAAATTCGTAACCTGGTCCACAGAGTCTGGGCTTGAGAACGTGATCAGACCCGGGTAGTCCTGCACTTTTTGGGCATTTGCTGGAAAGGGAATCATATCTCTGGGCGGGTAGGCGCATAACGCGGGGAGCATAACTTGTACTTGGTTAAAATCTTTAATTTCGTAACTAAAAGTGGCCTTGCCGTTGTAGATCGTATTTTCGAATTCAAATACCCCTTCGATTGCACCTTCGGCTTTAAGAAAATAGGGAGGTTGCTGGGCGATCCAAACTTGTCCGCTGACCGTGTTCAGTTGTCTTACAAATAAGAGTCTCAGGCTTTCTATTTCATACACATCCGCCAGAACATCCTGCACCCGCACATTTTTTTCGACTAGTTCACCAGGAGTGATGGCTTGCAATATCCTGGTGACATGCACATCAGAGATATGACTGGTATCTGCCGGGTTTTTATTTTTTTCACACACTCGTCCCCCCTGGTGCAAAGCGCGAACCAGGTAAGTGAACCCATCCGCAACGACCCATTCGCGGACGCCACTTTGATAGGGGCTTGGGTTTTGAATAGTCTCGAGTTCCCGGGTGCTATCCATGGCTCTATCAATTTCTATCAGGTATTCTTGGTATCCATTGAAAGGGGCTCCGTTTTCATCTGCTCCTGTTATTTGCATCTGGAATTGTTCGCGGTAATTCGTGAGATTTTCTTGCCCGCTGGTTAGCTGGATTGCGGGTAATTTGCCTTGTGCCCATAGCTCAAAATCAGAGTAGAGTTCGGCAGGGCCGCTGGCATCCGGCTGAGTGCTCAAACAGCCGATTATGCAGCTATAGGTGGTTAAAACGAGGAGAATCTGTAAGAGCAGGGTTGTTTTTTTCATTTTACAGTATATGGCTCTACTGAAAAAACTAGGAATTTCACCACAGAGACACAGAGAGCACAGAGATTTTAAACTTGGCCTTGAAAAATTAACTTTTTGGCGCGAAGTGAAATTTTCTTGAACTAAACATCAAATTTTCTCCGTGTCCTCTGTGTCTCTGTGGTTAGATGACCTTTTTTCAGGTGAGTTTTACGATTGGTTTTCGTAAAAGCAAATCACATCTCCGGTGTCGTTCGCGAGACACGTTGGGGATAACTTGAAAAGGCGGGCGAAAACTAGAATATCGCCCGCAGACCCGCCAGTATTTAAGGCCACCATAAACGCTATAAACAAAACCCAGCTTTCTGGAACCAGCAGCATGAGCAGTATTCCCACAGCGCCTATGATTACCAGCGGGGCTAACGCAACGATTATAAATTGGCGGGTGGGAATGTACCAATCTGGTGCACCGGCGTACGCATAGAACAGACGGAAGGCAAAGACAGGCCTGCTGCGGGTGAATACCCAGAAGAAGAACCCGTGGATTGATTCATGGATAGTCATAAGCAAAACCACCAGCCCCAGCATGACTGCCCACACACCTGCCGTTATGTTACCCGAGGTATTCATCAAGCTTGGGCGTACCAAAGCTGCGAAACTTGATAGCAAGAAAAAGCTGAGGATGCCGACGAAAAACGCAACAATGTTCAGGGTAATGGCCAATCGTTTGTTTTTTTTCAAGTTAATCTCACCGGATTGAACATACCCCTCTGGCAACGTCTTTGTTGAAGTATTCATTCTAGTAACTCCTTTCTATCTCCTGGTAGATGGTTCGTAATAGGGGACTGATTATTCCGACATCTGTGCCAACGCTTTCCCGATACTGCCTTGACGCAATCGACGATGCGCGCGCAACCAAGTCCAATCATAGCGATTATCATACATCAGTTGATAATAGTAGTAGTTGATCTGCTCCAAGAGCGCTCCACCCATGAACAGCAGTCCCAACCATGTGTCGTTGCTTGACCAGAACGAGTCCGTGAGCCACCATTTGAGCCAGAGCGCGACAGGAAATAGACCAATCAGCAGCCAATTCACCCCTTTGAAGCGGCGAAATCGGATCAAGATGCGCAGAGGTATGGTGCGTTGACCAGCTTGCAATGTGTCAAGTTTCCAGCGCCACCAGATAACGCCCTGTAATAGAATGATGATGACTATTGTAAGACTATAGGTTCGGACGATCCAATGGGCGATCCAATTGGACCATTCCTCATCAATTAGGGCATGGTACAAGAAGAGTGCGGTAAAGAACAGTATGTTTGTTGCCTCGCCTATCCAGAGATAGCGATACCGTCGTGCTAGTGCTTTGCGTTCCATTTTTACCTCTATAACATTGGTGAGTGGAGACTGGTGGTTGCTGGGTTCATGCCGCCCAACGATTGCGTTTCACCCGCTGGGCGATTGCGGCGTGAGCAACCTCGCTACAGAACTAACTACCTGGAGTCTGGCGTTTTTGTTCGTATACTTGGCACGGGCATAAAGCTTCACTTTTCAGACTGGTGAAGCAGTCATTGGTCAAATAGCGAGCGCCGGTCGAGTAGGCCCGAAGGGCCGTATCGAGACCCTTGTACTGAGCCTGTCGAAGTGAAGCGAGCGGCTATCGTAGCTGATTTCGCCTCCTTCGGGCTGCCTGCTTGGTCTCGATACGGCCCTTCGGGCCTACTCGACCG
>QMOE01000194.1 GCA_003648125.1 Chloroflexota bacterium | reverse complement strand
GGCTATGTCCAGGGTTATCTGGGCAATGCCTTTGGCGTAGTCGCCCATGCGCTCCATCTCGGTGGCGACGTTAGCCACCGACAGAAAAGTGCGCAGGTCGCTGGCCAGCGGTTGCTGGGTGGCGATGAGCACCAGGCATTTCTCTTCAATGTCGCGTAAGGCCGTGTTGACCTGGGCATCGCCGTCAATGATCTGCTGGGCCAGGGCCGTATCGTGATTGGCCAGAGCCTGGATGGACAGGTCAACGGCCTGGTCTACCAGCCTACCCATCGCCAGAAGATCGTCCTGGAGCTCAGCCAGGCGTTCATTGTACGTCTCGCGTATCATTTAACTCTCCTCCTTTGTCACCTTGTCTTCCTCTCACCTTGTCTCCTCATTCTCCCTGTCAAAAGGGGGGCCAGTGCACCGTCAATAGTGAATGATCACCGGCGTGCCTATTTCCGCCCAATGGTAGAGAGTGCGCGCTGCCTCGGTGCTGAGAATCACGCACCCATACGATACCCGCTGGCCTAGATAGCCCTCCCACAGACGCTGGCCATTAGAGAGGATGGGCAGGGCGTGAATCCCGTTCTCCAGTGTCCCCGCGTAGTAAATCCCCAGCCAGTAGGGCATCTGCAAATTCCACGTGCTGGCGTAGGCGTTGGGAATCTTATCCAGGACGTGATAGTTGCCAGGCACGGTCGGACTGCCATACCCACCGGTGGAGCACACCCAGTCGTAGACCAGTTGATCGTCCTCCCAGACGTAGAGGTGTTGCTCTGTCAGGTTGATCTCGATACGCTTGCCGGTCTGAGCTGGCGGGGATGGGACGGGCGTCGGGGTAGGGGTGGGCGGGGTGAGCAGAGCAACCACCTCGGCCAACTCGTCCTGTACTTCCTGATCGTCGGGTGCGATTTCCAGAACGCGCTCGTATTCGGCCCGCGCTTCGCTTAGTTGCCCGGCCTCCTGAAATTGACGGGCAAGTTGGTAGTGTGCGTCCGCCAACAAGGGGCGCACGTCGTGAAAGTCGCGGTCCATCCCATAGACCGTCACCAGATGGTCCACGGCTCCGCCCCAGTCGCCTGCCGCGTAACATTCCTCACCGGTCAGGTAGTGGGCGGTGATGGTCCGCTCCCAGTGGGCGATGGGTTCATCGGGCATGACTTCCAATGCCCGCTCGAAATGGGTCAACGCTTCATCCAACTGCTCGTCCGCTGCCAATTGCTGACCCCAGAATAGGTGAGTTGCCCACTGAGCCTCGCGCAGATGGGGATGGCTGGCATCCAGGGCCTCGATCTCTGCCAGATAGTTCAGCGCGCTGGCCCAGTCTTGCTCGTCCCAGGCTGTTTCAAATTCGGCGAACAGGGCAGCGGTGCGTTCGCCGGTGGTGGGAGTCGGAGTGGCCAGGAAGGGCAACCATGCAGCCGCCCCGGCGGGCCGGACGGCGAGCAGAATCAGCAGAATCAGCAGCACCATCACTGCGATGACCAGGGCCAGCCAGACCCACCGCCGGCGACTAGTGGGACGTGCTGTATGGGCAGGCTGGACAGGTCGTTGGGCAGGGAATTGTTCCGCGATCCAGGGGGGCAATTTTCTGGCGAACACGTCTGCCCTCTGTCTCGAGCGGCCACGTACCCAACGCAGTCCGGCGTGCGCACGGACCGCGATCCGGGCGCGCACCCACTTTGCGCCGGCCTGGGCGCGGGGATTGTGCGGGTTGAGAGCCAGCACCTTATTCAAGCAGGCTAACATGAGCTGGTAATCATCCACTACCCCGCTCAGCCACAGCCACGCTCTCTCGTTCGTTGGATCGAGAGTCGTGGCCTGGGAGAGGTAGCGCCGTGCGCTTCGTCGCTGCCCCGCCCGGGCGGCGACAATGCCTTTGGCCAGCAGTTCTTGCACCAGGGCTTGAGTTATCGCATCCGACTGAAGAGTCATCTCGCACCCCTCGCTTTTGGGTTACACCGGACGTAGTTCGGTACTACGTGGTGCGTGTTGCGTGCTACGTTTCCCCAGGATTGTGAATGACATTCAGGATGTCGAGCCGCTTTGAGATTTGGGATTTGACCGCAGGTCGCCATGCCAATTATAGCATCAATCGCCCTCTGCCGCAATGGAGAGTTGGGGAGATGATTTGTCGGAAAGGCTGAACGGTGATATACTTGATCCGCCATTTCGGAACGTCACAGGAGGAGGATAAAAACAGCGTGTCATTCCTTGGAGCAATTTACGCCGGCGCGGCGGTGATGCTGGCCCTGTATGGGGTGAACTCATTGGTCATGCTCGTTCTGTATCTGCGCCACCGGAGGCGCACCCCGCCTCTCCCGCTGCTGACGAGCACCCCTCGCGTTACAGTGCAACTGCCCATCTACAACGAGCGTTACGTGGTGGAACGCCTGATTGACGCCGTGGCTGCCCTGGATTACCCCTGGGATCGCCTTCAGATACAAGTGCTGGATGATTCCACCGATGAAACTACAGCCATAGCTCAGGAGCGGGCCGCTTATCACCGGCAGCGCGGGGTGGACATCGCCGTCATCCATCGGACGGAGCGTGCCGGGTTCAAAGCGGGGGCGCTGGCCCACGGCCTCAACACAGCAACAGGGGAGTTCATCGCCGTCTTCGACGCCGACTTCGTGCCCGACCCCGATTTTCTGCGGCAGACCGTTCCGCATTTCCCGGCCCAGCCGGATCTAGGGCTGATCCAGACTCGCTGGGGGCACATCAATGGTGATTATTCACTGCTCATCCGCGCGCAAACCCTGGCCCTGGATGGTCACTTCGTGGTGGAGCAGACTGCGCGCCAGCGAGCGGGCCTTTTTATGAACTTCAACGGTACGGCGGGAATCTGGCGGCGGGCGTGCATCGAGGACAGCGGGGGATGGCAGGGCGACACCCTATCCGAGGACTTGGACCTCAGCTATCGAGCGCAGTTACGCGGTTGGCGCTTCCTTTTCCTACCCGACATGGTATCGCCGGCGGAAGTGCCCCCCCACGTGGCTGCCTTCAAGCGACAGCAATTCCGCTGGGCCAAAGGGTCCATACAATGCCTGCGTAAACTGGGATGGGCGGTACTGACCGCACGCGAACCGCTGTTCAAGCGCGTTCAGGGGCTCATCCATCTCAGCAGTTATCTGGTTCACCCCCTCATGCTGGTGCTGCTGATCACCTCGTTGCCGCTCATGCTGTGGGGAGGGATGCCCAGCTTGCCCCTGGCCTACCTCAGCCTGGCCAGTGCGGGGCCGCCCTTACTGTATGCAGTCGCTCAGCGGGCCTTGTACGCCGACTGGCGCCGGAGGTGGGCTGTCTTCCCCGTACTCGCGTTGCTGGGCACGGGCGTGGCATTGAACAACACCCAGGCGGTGATAGAGGCCCTGATGGGCTATGGCCAGAGCTTCCGGCGCACTCCGAAATTCCGGCTGGAAGCGCGGAGCGACCACTGGCGTGACAAGGAGTACGCACTGCCCCTCAGTTGGCTGACGCTGGGTGAGGCGGTTCTAGCCCTCTACGCGAGCTTCACGGTGATCGTCGCCTGTCTGCGGGGTCATGCCTATGCCGTGCCATTTCTCCTGCTTTACGTCGCCGGATTCGGGTACGTGGCCGCGCTGGGTCTGTGGCACTCCGTGGCCTGGTCGCGCTTCCGGCTGCCACAGTTAAGAGCCAGCCGCAAGGCCACGATGGGGGCAAGACGGCCCTGACGTACACAACGGCCCGGTCAGCACGAATGTCCGCTTCTGACCGGGCCGTACTCCTGGCGTGTTCGTTCACCTACTCTCCCGCAAGCTACGTGCTTCGCCAGGGAGTCAATGAGCCAGGCAAGTGCTTTGTTGCAGGAGGGCTTACTCTGCCTGCACGTCCACGATGTCCTGGGAGGGTTTGGGTGCCTCGATGAGCGGCGGTTCGATGTCGCCACCCTGCATCACGATCTCGCCCCGCACGAAGCCCCCCTCGTCCAGGAGGAACGAGGTCACGGTGATGTCGCCCCACACCCGTCCGGTGGACAAAATCTCCACCCGATTAGCGCTAACGTTACCCTTGATTGCGCCGGCGACCGAGACGTTGTGGGCGGTGATGTCGGCTACGATCTTAGCCCCCTCGCTGACGATGAGATTGCCCCCCGTCTGCAAGGAACCCTCGACGACGCCGTCAATGCGCACCCCGCCATCACTGCGGATGTCGCCCCGCAAGTTAGTGTTCGGGCCAATGACGGTCTCAATCTTATCCGTAGCGGGGCTTTTGAGCTTCTCTCTGCCAAACATGGTTCAGTCCTCCTCGTTGCTTTCGTTTTCGATGACGGATACGACGTGCTTACTGAGGGCCAATTAGTTCAACCCTGCTGTTGATAGGCGCGGGCAATGGCTTCCTTCTCCTCATCGGTCAGGGTGTACGTGGATTCCCAATGGCGCAGGGGCTTGGCGTAGACTCGCGTGCCATCGCGAGCGTGCAGGCTAGAGATCACCACCCCATTCCCGTGCCCATCCACCAGGGCGATGGCGAAGCTCTGATTGCCGCCGGTATCGCGAAACGGGTTGAAACGCACCATCCCCAGCCACTGCATGCTGTGGCGCAGGGTCTTCTCCATTTGCCTGGCGTGATCGCCAAGTTCTTGCACCTGGTCCACAGTCTGGCGCACCTCGGCAATGTGGGCGTTGAGCATCTCCTCCAGGTTGCCCGCCGAAGTGCCGGCCACTAGAGCCTGGTACCGGCGGAGGGTGCGGTTCAGGCGCACTTGTACCACGATCAGCCATAGGATGGCCGCCAACCCCAGCAGTGCCGATCCCAGCCACAGCCAGGGCGCATAACTCTGATAAAGGGCGACGAAAGTCTGCATATTTTACCTTTCCACTGTGACGACCGCGCGATGGCATTATTTTACCCCATTTAGGAGGTCTAGTCAACATGAAGTTGCTGGTGGCAACCTATAATCCGGGCAAGATGCGGGAATACCGCGAGTTGCTGGCCGGATTGCCGGCGGACCTGATTTTTCCGGCGGAGCTTGGATTAAACGTGCAGGTGGTGGAAAGCGGGGACTCTTTCGAGGAAAACGCCGTGCTCAAGGCACGGGCCCTTTCCCAGGCCAGTGGACTTCTCACCCTGGCGGATGATTCGGGGCTGGAAGTGGATGCTCTCGGTGGCGCGCCCGGCGTGCGCACGGCGCGGTACGCCGGTCCGGGGGCGAGTGATGCGGATCGCTACCGGCTGTTGCTACGCAACCTGGAGGGCGTGCCGTGGGAAGCGCGCACGGCTCGCTTCCGCTGCGTGGTGGCCATCGCTACCCCCGATGGTCAGTTACACACCGCCGACGGACGCTGTGAGGGGATCATTGCCTTCGCACCCAGCGGCGAACACGGCTTCGGTTACGACCCGGTGTTCTACATGCCCGATTACGGGCGGACGATGGCCGAGCTGGACCCGGCGATCAAAAATCGAGTGAGCCACCGCGCCCGCGCGGTGCAGGCTGCGTGGCCCATTCTAGAAGCACTGCTTATGTCCCAGCAAACCGAAAAACTTTCCGACCTGTGCAATTAAGAACGCGGATTCCAGGACATCAACGGATCAATACATCTTATTTG
>QMOE01000193.1 GCA_003648125.1 Chloroflexota bacterium | reverse complement strand
GACGGCGAGAGTTGGCGCTCCTATTCGGTGGATAACGAGGTCACTGCCGTCGCTGTGGGGCCTGATGGTGCGGTCTGGGTCGGTACCTATGGCGGCGGCGTCTCTCGTCTCGACGGCGAGAACTGGACCACCTACACCAAAGACGACGGCCTGGCGGATGACTATGTCGACGCCATCGCCGTGGCTTCCGATGGCGTGCTCTGGGTCGGCACCTACGGCGGCGTCTCCCGCTACGACGGGGAGACCTGGACCACCTTCACCACCGCCGATGGCCTGGCGGGCTACGTCCAGTCCATCGCCGTGGCCCCCGACGGGGCGCTGTGGTTCGGCACCTATCGCGGCATATCGCGCTACTTGCCGGCAGACTGACCTGGGAATGGATAACAGGAGATGCGCCAATGTCAAGAGATGAGAACCAGACCTGCCAGGTTTTATGAGGCACTTTCGAACGGAAATACACTGTCAATCGTGTCGAATCTGGCTCACAAAATCTCTGGCGGAAACCTGGCAGGTCTTTACAATCCTCGATGACATTGCTTGTCTAGGAATTGCACTTTGCTAAACACGCGGACTCCGGATGCCGCAACTCGTTGCGGTGGCCTTGTTGCCAAAACTAACAGTGCAAACCGCATCTTGTCCAGTCAAAAACGCCAAGTTGGCGCGTCCGTAAAAGTGTCCGGTAGCGAAATGCTGGTCAATTCTACCCCAACCTGCTCGCTGGCGCAAGTCGGCACGGCGGCGTGAGGCGGTGCGATTTTAAGTGTGTGCCCACCGGGGCGTCCCGGTGGGCGCTTTTAGTACAAGTGAGTGTCCGGTCGGGAGTCCTCGTCGTCTAATTAGCACGAATCTACTTTTGGTGTATACTGAGCGCAAATAGGATCTGTGTAAATCGTGGGTATTAACTGCGTCTGCGCTTGGCGATGAATCGCCAGGCTGAAAGGGCAAGTTGGAGGGCAAAGGTGAAGGGAATTTCGCATTTCATAACCGGTGTGGCGTTGGCAACTTTTTTCCCCCCAGTCGTTCAGGCAGGGGCACAAGGTTCGCTTCTGCCAATATTGGGCGGTGTCGGCGGTATCTTGCCCGATACGCTTGATTTCAAGTTTGCCCGCTACTTTGAGCGGTACGATCTGGAAATTGACCCCGGCCCGCAGCCGGACGCCAGCGCCATCGCCGAGCAGGTGGTCGGAGCGATGCGTCGGGCTTACGAAACCGGGAAATCCCAGAACGTGATGCTGCACACCATTCGCCTGGGGAACGACCTGTGGCGGCAGTACACGATCCGCTTCGACCCGGAGCGGAACGAGGTGGCGGTGCGCATCGGCCCGATCGTCAACATCGGTCAAGTCCCGCTCCCCGGTTCGGAGGTAGGGGCGAACCCTCGCGGTCGCCCCCCAAAAGATGCGCGGGTAAAAGTCGGCGTGCCGATGGTGCACACCTACGACGCGGAGAACCGCATAGACATCTTTAGCGGGCCATTTTTCAAGTTCGTGCGCAAAGGCGGCAAACTGCACGTCCACTTCTTGGACTGGCACCGGCGTTGGTCACACAGCCTGACACTGGCGGCAGTGGTCGGTGTGGGGGTCGGGCTGACCCTGGGAAAGTGGGCCGGGATCGTGATGGGTGGGCTGTACCAGTGGCAACGACGGCGCGGGAAGCCGGAGACGAAGGAGGCGCTCCGGCAGCGGGACATCTTGTCAGAGGCAGAGGAGATGGGGTAGGCTGAACGTAAAAAATCACGGGGCGCGGTAGGCCTGCGGGACGTAGGCCGGCAGACGCTTCGCGGCAAAGATGGGCTTGAAGCGGGCAAAGCGCTGAATTCCCCCCACCAGTGGCACGCTGGGCCAGTCGTCGCCGATGAGTGGCCGGGCGTAGCGCACAAAGTCATCGCTGACGTCGGTGCGCGAGAGTGCGATCCAATCCTCAGGGAACGACCGCTCCGAGTTGGCGACCAATTCCAGGCCCACCTTGTCGTAGTAGACATTGTAGATGGGACCGGGCTGGCGCAGAATCGTGGACATGTAACCCGATCCATCTTCGGCGGCGATCAGGACAGCCTTTTGCCCCACCTTGTACGCTTCATCCAGGTCTACCGTCGAACTATAGATCATTTGAGTGCGCTGGTCGGTGCCGGGGACATTGCCCCGCGCTGAGCCGCGCGCCGCCAGGCCAACGTCGTTGAGATAGTTGACCACGATCTGCTGCACCGTCGTCCCGCTGGCGCTGAACATGGTGTGCCCAAACGAGTCCTGGCGCGCGCCGATCTCGCCCACGTCAAACCCCTCGCTGACGACGACCAGCGCCCGCCCCCGCTCGCGCAGCATATCGTTGACCCGGTCGGCCAGTTCCTCCAGCGTCAGTCCCGACTCGCGCAGAAAGATCAGGAGCGGCATCTCCCGACCGGGATCGGCCAGGCGGGCGGCGGCGGGGATGAAACCGATCTTGCGCCCCATGGCCTGCATCACCAGCACCGGGTCGGAGGGACAGGAACCACCGTTTTCCTGGTTGGCGTTCTGGACGGTGAGCGCCCAATAGCGAGCCACGCTCCCGTAGCCGGGCGTGTGGTCAATTAACTTGAACTCGCTATCACCGACGTCGTTGTCAATCGTCTTGGGCACGCCGGTGGCGACCAGTTCCAGCCCGCGCTCGTGGGCCAACAGGGCGATCTTGTGCGCCGTGTCCATCGAGTCGTTGCCGCCGATGTAGAAAAAGTATCCCACGTCGTGGGCTTTCAAAACCTCGACCACCCGCCCCAAGTCATCCCGCTGGTGCGCTTTGAGCTTGTAACGGCAGGTACCGATGGCCCCGGCGGCCGGGGTAGTGCGCAGCAGCGCAATCTCCTGCGGGTCTTGCGCGGAGAGGTTCAACAGATCCTCCCGCAGCACCCCTTCGATGCCGTGATAGCCTGCGTAGACGGTGCCGAAATGCTCCCCCATCTCCCGGCAAGTCTCGACCACACCGCGCAGTGAATTGTTGATCACCGGCGTCGGCCCACCCGATTGAGCGACGACGACGTTCTTGGGTTTTGTCATATGACTTTCTCCTACGCCTGGTATGAGCCGGAGGTCACGTCGCCCCCGGTTCCGGTCCAGTTGGTGTGGAAGAACTCGCCCCGCGGCCGGTCCACGCGCTCGTAGGTGTGGGCACCAAAATAGTCGCGCTGGGCCTGGAGCAAGTTAGCGGGCAGACGCTCGCGCCGGTAGCCGTCGTAGAACGCCAGCGCGCTGGACATCGCTGGCACAGGGATACCCATCTCCACCGCCCCGGCGATCACGCGCCGCCAGGCCGGTTGCACCGCGCCCACTTGCCGCTTAAAATAGTCATCCAGCAACAGATTAGCGAGAGCAGGGCGTTTGTCGAACGCTTCCTTGATCTTGCCCAGGAAGGCGGAGCGGATGATGCAGCCGCCGCGCCACATCAGGGCGATGCCCCCATAGTTCAGGTTCCAGCCATACTCGGCCGCCGCCGCTCTCATCAACATATATCCTTGCGTGTACGAGATGATTTTGGAGGCGTATAGCGCGTCGCGGATGTCGTCAACGAACGCTTGCTTGTCGCCATCGAACCCAAGTTCTGGGCCGGTCAGCACCCGGGAGGCCGCCACACGCTCCTCCTTCAACGCCGAGAGGCAACGAGCATACACCGCCTCGGTAATCAGCGTCAAGGGGATGCCCATTTCCAACGACGAGATACCCGTCCACTTGCCGGTGCCTTTCTGCCCGGCGGTGTCGAGAATCTTTTCCACCAGCGGCTCGCCGTCCTTGTCCTTGAATGTCAAAATGTCGCGCGTGATCTCGATCAGGTAAGAATCGAGTTTGCCCTCGTTCCACCCGGCAAAAACCTGGTGCATCTCGTCGGCGCTCATGCCCAGCGCGTGCTTTAGCAAGTAATAGGCCTCGCAGATCAATTGCATGTCGCCATACTCGATCCCATTGTGCACCATCTTGACATAGTGGCCCGCGCCGTTCTCGCCCACCCAGTCGCAGCAAGGCGTGCCATCCTCCACCTTGGCGGCGATGGCCTGAAAGATCGGTCTGACGTGAGGCCAGGCTGCCGGCGATCCGCCGGGCATCAGGGACGGCCCGTAGCGCGCCCCCTCTTCCCCGCCAGAGACGCCGGTGCCGATGTAGAGCAGCCCTTTCGGCTCGACCTGCTCGACGCGGCGCATCGTGTCCTGATAGTTCGAGTTGCCGCCGTCAATGATGATGTCACCTGCCTCCAGATGCGGGATCAGCTTGGCGATGAAATCGTCCACCGGCTGCCCCGCTTTGACCATCAACATCACCCGCCGGGGCCGCTTGAGCAGGTTGACCAATTCCTCAATCGAGTGCGTGCCAACGACCTGGGTGCTTCGTGCGTTGCCGTTGAGGAAATCGTCCACTTTGGAGACGGTGCGATTGAACACCGCCACCTTGAAGCCGTGATCGTTCATGTTCAGAACCAAATTTTGCCCCATCACCGCCAACCCGATGAGGCCAATATCGCAAGTTGCGTTCATCTAACACACCTCCCGTAATTTGACACTTTGTCATCACTCCGGTACAATTCAACCGAGGCGCCGAGTTATGAGTATGAAATTGAAAGAGACAGTACCAATCCCCCCAGCCATCGCCGCCATCGCCCCCGATGGGTGGTTGACCCCTGCTCAGCGGCGGCGCATTATGATAGACATCAGCATGCGCCGCATCCGCCCCGGCACGGGCAGTTCGCCGGAATTTCTGCGACGGAGGAGCGCGATGAATCTCTGGCCCGATTTGCGCCCGGTGCTCCAGGGCATCCCCTGGGTCATCGTCGGTGGCGTGGCGACCAGGGCTTATATGCCCGAACGCGCCACCCAAGACCTGGACATCCTGGTTTCGCACGCCAACGGTCATGAGGCCATTGAGCGGCTCAAGGCTGCCGGATACGAGGTCGTCACCCCGCTGGACGTGGCCGGCTTCCTGGTGCGCTCACCCGAAGGGGCTGAAGTAGATGTCCTCTGGGGCGACTATCCCTGGTTGCAGGACGCGCTGACCCACCCCCGCTATGACCCGGCCGGCTTTCCGGTGTTGGATTTGCCGTACCTCATCATAATGAAAATAGAAGCCTCCCGCGGACGAGATATTGGTGACTTGACCACGATGCTCGGCCTGGCCTCGGATGACGAACTGGCGCGGGTGCGCGAGGTCGTGGCCCGCTACACACCAGAGCAACTGGACGACTTGGAATCACTCATTTATCTGGGCCAGGTCGAGATGCAGGACGTGAGACGTGAGGATCACGCCTGACCCCTCACGCGGTACAAAACCTCCCCAGCCCGGCGCACCAGCAAAACACCCTCGTTCTCGCGGTTGGCCCAATCGTCGGGATTGATGGTCTCAGGATCAAGATAGCCCAGGCCGATGCGCTCGCACCGCTCGCGCGGGATGCGGGTCGCCAGCGTGACGCGGATGCGCGGTCGCTCGACGCCGTTCTCGTAGGTGCCGTCGCCGCGCAGGTGCGTAGAGTGAGCCAGCACCCCCCACGGATAGTGCTTGAAACGCTCCCATTGCTCGACAAAGTAATCCCGCACGTGATAACCGATCTCGTCTATAATCTTGCCGTGGGT
>QMOE01000192.1 GCA_003648125.1 Chloroflexota bacterium | reverse complement strand
GGGGCTTTCACGTCCAACTTACGGAACCGCCTCAACGCTCTTTACGCCCAGTAAATCCGGATAACGCTCGCGTCCCACGTTTTACCGCGGCTGCTGGCACGTAGTTAGCCGACGCTTATTCTTGGGGTACCGTCCTTGTCTCTTCCCCCATAAAAGGGCTTTACAACCCGAAGGCCTTCATCGCCCACGCGGCGTCGCTGCGTCAGACTTTCGTCCATTGCGCAATATCCCCGACTGCTGCCTCCCGTAGGAGTCTGGCCCGTATCTCAGTGCCAGTGTGGGGGGTCGCGCTCTCACGCCCCCTACCCGTCTTTGCCTTGGTAGGCCATTACCCTACCAACTAGCTGATAGGCCGCAGGCCCATCCCGAAGCGCCGGAGCTTTACTCGACGAACCGAATCGCCGAGCACATCGGGTATTAGCCACCATTTCTAGTGGTTATCCCCGTCTTCGGGGCAGGTCGCCTACGTGTTACTCACCCGTTCGCCACTCTCCCCCTCTAGACGAATCCAAAGGGTTCCCGTTCGACTTGCATGTATTAGGCACGCCGCCAGCGTTCATCCTGAGCCACGATCAAACTCTTCGTAAATTTTGCCGTGGTTTACACCACGACCCATTAACGTTAGCCCGAGTTCCGCTGATTTTCCTGTCACTATTCAGCTGTTAAGGTGCCCCGGTAATATAGCACGTTCGCTCAATCTTGTCAAGAGACAAGAAAACCGATGCCCCTACTTTGGCATCGGCCAGGCAACTTCCCAGGTTACTCCCGGGAGTCTTGCCCCCTCTATATCGGTTGTCATCAATCCCTCACATAGTGAGGACGATCTCACATCTGCACATATTATAGCAGATTTTTTTACTTTGTCAACCGGGCGAAATTATAGGGGCGTCCGTCATTTTCTTGCGCGCCGTGGAACGCGGTCATTGGAGCGCGGCCATCTTGGCCGCATGCGGGCGGGGACGCCCGCGCTCCCAGGCGAGATTCACTACCCGGCGCAAAAATTTGACGGACACCCAAATTAGAGCAGGTTTTTAAATTGTGTCAACCAGGCAGATTGTAGCAGGGTTTCAAATTTTGTCAACCACGCACGCAACTTGGTAGACTGACCAGGCTGTGTTATAATCTCGCAAGCATTCACGTGGGGGCGAGCCGTAGCTGTAGGTCACGCTTGTAGCGTGAATTCCGGGCGAATCGTCGTGCTGCAAGCACGACCTACAAAGCTGTTTTGCTTGAGACCAATGCTGCTTGACTATCGTGTTCGACAACGAGAATATCTGCTAGAGATCAGCCGCGCGCTCACGGCACAGCTCCACCTGGACGAGTTGTTGCAGATGGTGTTGGAGGCAGCAACGGAGATGCTGGCCGGGCAGGTCGGTCTGATCGCCCTGCGCAATCCCGACGGCGGGTTCGCCATCCGTGCCAGTTATGGCCTGCCTCAGGCACTAGCGCCATACTTTGAGCCGCTGCTGGCAGACATTCCCGATGACACCGACCGCAGCCGGTTTCACATCCCCGGTATGGCAGACAAGCTGGGGCAGATCGTGACTGGCCTCGGGCTGCGCTTGCAGCAGGTGGTGGCGCTGCCGATGACGATCAAGCCCAAACTGATCGGCGTGCTGTACGTCTTTCGCGCCTACGGGACCCGCTTCACCGCTAACGATCGCCAGGTGCTCGCCAGCTTTGCCGATCAGGCCGCTATCGCCGTACACAACGCGCAATTATACGAGCGCGTCTCCTACGAAAAGCGGAGGCTCGATGCCATCCTGGAGTACAGCGCCGATGGGGTATTGATCCTCGATTCGGCCCATCGCGTCACCGTCTTTAATCGCGCATTGGCGCAGTTGAGCGGCTGGTCGGCGGCCGATGCGCTGGGCCGCCACCACGACGAGGTGATTCGCTGGACACATCTGGAAACGGATATGGACTTTGACAAGGCCGTGGCCGGCGGCTGGCCGCTTTCGTCGGCCCATCAGCCTCTCTACGTCGAGGGAGACCTGCGCCGCCATCACGGCGGGAGTATCAGCATTGGCATCACTTACGCGCCGCTCTTTGACCGCGAGGGTCGCCTGGTCAACATCATCGCCGATGCGCGCGACATCACCCGCTTCCGAGAGGCAGACGAAATCAAGTCCACTTTCATATCCGTGATCTCTCACGAGCTCAAGACCCCGGTCGCTTTGATCAAGGGATATGCCGACACTCTGTTGCGCAAAGATGCCCACTGGGACCCAGAGACGACTCGGGAAAGTCTAACAGTCATCGTCGAGGAAGCCGATCGGTTGAATCAGTTGATTGACGATCTGCTCGACGCCTCGCGGCTCCAGGCGGGGGGATTGCCGCTAGAGATGGAACCGGTGGCGCTCGACGCGATGGCCGAGCATGTGGCCGACCGCTTTCGCACGCAGACCCAGCTCCACGAGATCACCACTCGATTTCCTGCCAGCTTCCCGGCCGTCATAGGAGATGCAGAGCGATTGGAGCAGGTATTGAACAACCTGATCACCAACGCCATCAAGTATTCTGCCGGGGGCGGACGTATCGAGATTGGTGGACGTGTGTCGCCTGACGAGGTAATCATCACCGTGTCGGATGAGGGGATGGGTATCCCACCCGATGAGCAACCTCGTATATTCGAGCGCTTTTTCCGTGGGGCGCGGGAACGCGACCAGCACACGCCCGGAGCGGGCCTGGGGCTGTATCTGGCCAGATCCATCGTCGCGGCCCACGGGGGACGCATGTGGGTCGAGAGCAATCCCGGAGAAGGGACCAGGTTCTCGTTTGCCATCCCACGCCAACAAACTTTTAATTGAAAGGAACCCAACTATGCCTCAAGCAATACTCGCGCGTGTGACTTGCCCGAACTGTAACCATCAATTCCAGACACCCGTGGAACAAATTCTAGATGTCAGAGCCGACCCCGGCGCCAAGGTGCGGGTACTCAACGGCCTGGTCAATGTGGCCTCCTGCCCCCATTGCGGGGCGGCGAGGGAGATGGGGCTGCCGTTCCTCTACCACGATCCCGACAAGGAACTGGCATTGATTTATATGCCGATGCAGGCCGGGCGCACCGACATTGAGCGCCAACAAGCTATCGGCAAGCTCACCAGCACGGTGATGGACAACCTGCCACCCGAGGAGCGCAAAGCGTACCTGCTGCAACCGCAGGTCTTTTTGACTATGGAAAACCTGGTCAACAAAATCCTCGAAGCGGATGGCGTTACCCCAGAAATGATCGAGGAACAAAAAGCCAAAGCAGAACTGCTGCGCCGGATGTTTGACGTCACCTCCGATGAAGCGCTGGAGGTGATGGTCAAAGAAAACGATTCTGTCATAGACAAAGAGTTTTTCAACCTGTTGGCTATGAACATCGAGATGGCACAGGCCGGGGGGCAGGCAATCGCTGCGCAGAAACTTTTAGCACTGCGCAACCAATTACTGGATTGGAGCAGCGAGGGGCGAGCAATCAAGGCCCGCAACGAGGTACTGGAAACATTCCGCGCCGAGCCAACCCGCGAAAAGCTGCTAGAGTTGCTCGTCCAGACCAGCGATGAGCAGACCCGCGAGCTATTGATCACGTTTGGCCGACCAGCGTTAGATTACCCCTTCTTCCAATCTCTCACCGCCCAGATCGAATCGGCCTCCGACGCAGACGAGAAAGAACGGTTAACAGCACTGCGCGCACAGGTACTGGAAATTCGGGATCGGCTCGACGAGATGACACGCGCTCTGTACGAAGAACGTTCCACATTCCTGCGAGACCTGTTACTGAGCGACGATCCAGAGGCACTGGCGCGACGTCGTTTCCAGGAATTGGACCAGGTTTTCTTCAACGTACTGACGACCAACCTGGAAAAATCGCGGAGCACAGGCGACACAGAGACCTTTAAGGCACTGCAGGCAATTTGGGGACTGGTTCTGCATCTGATAGAGGAAACACTCCCACCGGAGATACAACTTTTCAATCGTCTGATAGCCGCCAAAGACGAAGCAGAACTCGACAAGCTATTGCAAGAAAATCACGACCTGGTGACAGAGCACTTGGTGCAATTTATAGAGGGAGCAGAAGACAAGCTAAAAGCAGAAGAAGGAAAAGACATACCAGAGACCACTGAGCGTATTGCATCGATCCTGGAAAAAGTGAGAGGGATGGTCATCTCTGACGCTCGGATTTGACAAAAATGGCCTATATGTGTATGATGTAGTTTGTACGCGCCCGTACCTCAATTGGATAGAGGAGCGGTCTACGAAACCGAATGTTGTGGGTTCAAGTCCCGCCGGGCGCGCCAATCTTGTGCCCTCCCAAACTCGGGAGGGCACTTGTCTTATCAGGAGAGTGCTCTATGGATCACAATGTCATCATCATTGGGGCAGGGCCAGCCGGGCTTTCCACCGGGCTACACCTGGCACAACTCGCACCGGCGCTGGCAAAGCGCACGCTGATTCTGGAGAAAGAACATCACCCTCGCCCCAAGCTATGCGCTGGAGGCATCACACCTGGCGGCGAAGCCTGGTTGCGCAGGCTAGGACTCGATCTGAGTGCGGTGACATCCGTTGACGTCAGCGAAGCCCACTTTTTGTTCGATGGCCGAGGATTCGTCGTTCGCCACGAGCCATACGTCTTCCGTGTCGTCCGGCGCGATGAATTCGATGCCTGGCTGGCCGATACAGTCCGCGAGCGGGGGCTGACGCTCCAGGAAGACACCTGGGTGCGGCGGGTGCAGCGCCTCAAAGATAGTGTCGCAGTAGAAACCAACCAGGGCACATATCACGCCCGCGCAGTGGTAGGAGCAGATGGGGCTACCGGCGTCGTGCGGCAAGCTATTGCCCACGGGCAGCCCTCCCGAACATCCCGCCTGCTAGAAATCCTCGCCCCGCCAACCGATCTGCAGAACTCGCTGTCCCTTGACCCCCAAAAAGGAAAAGTAGTCATTGACTTTTCCTGGATAGCCGATGGTTTGCAAGGATACGTCTGGGACTTTCCGACGCAGGTACGAAAGCAGCCCATGCACACCAGGGGTATTTTTGACAGCCGAGTCCACCCCCGCGCACCCCGCGTCTCTCTCAAAGTGGTGCTGCAAGAAGAATTCACCCGCGTTAGTGCAGCGCTAGGCCATCACGAGTTGGAGGGACACCCCTTGCGCTGTTTCCATCCACGCGGTGTGTTCTCCGCTCCCCGCGTGCTGCTGGTGGGTGACGCGGCCGGGGTGGATCCATTGCTGGGAGAAGGCATCAGCTTTGCCCTGGGCTACGGTGAGGTGGCAGCTCAAGAGCTAGTGGACGGTTTCGCCCACGGCGATTTTTCGTTCGAGCGCTATCGCCGCCACGTGCTGACCCATCGGATAGGGCGCTATATGCGGCGACGCGCCAGCATAGCCGCGCTGCTCTACCGCATTCGCAGCCGCTTCCTGCTGCGTTCGCTGGGGAGCGGACTGGGGCCACTCGTGGGTTGGATGGCCGAACACTTTTGGGTGGATTGGGGAGAGTAAGCAAGTTCCCCAGCTTACTTCCAAGGTATCGTCTCAAAAACTCAAAGAAACCAGGGTCTCTATCTGCACAACCCCGATTGGTATCTTTTCAATAAATGGGGGGG
>QMOE01000191.1 GCA_003648125.1 Chloroflexota bacterium | reverse complement strand
GGGGACGCGGATTCACACAGATTTTCACGGATTTTACTTCTTTCTCCTATCTGTGTTTATCCGTGTAATCCGTGTCCTAAAAATTCTCGCAGACAACGCAAATGTTGCAGGGTAATTCTATAATTGTGGCGCTATCCCGTCCGGTGGTGAATTTGACATCTGAAACTAGCGATGCTATAATTAGCGCATCCTGAAGAAAGCGAGGTTAAGGAAGCAATGCGACAGGTACATTTGCTGCTGTGCACCACCCGTACGCGCGGTGGTCTTCGTCTGTCTGTACGGTGTCGTACTGCGCCTACTCGTTGCTAACTTACGTCAAGTTGGCCGTGGGTGGCAGTATGATCAGCGCCCACGGTTTTTTGTTGCGACTGACTTACGCCAGCCGTGGGCTTATCCCGTGCCCACGGCTTTTTTGTTCTGCATGGCCGGGGGCACTCGATCAACGGAGGTGACCGGCACTTGTCAAATTGGCCTGAGAGTTTATCGCTTCAACGGCATCATAAGCATGACGTTGCCAGAATTGAGGCAGAAGTGCCGGTCACCTGGATGGTCTACAGGAGAATCACCATGAATTCGACAAGTCACGTTCTCAACGTTGAACATGCCCTCAATATCGAACACGCGACCAAAGTCTTCCGCCGGAATGGGAGCCGCAACTGGATGGCTCGCCTGCGACGGCCCAGAAATGGCGAGGGCGAGAAGCAACCTGCTCAGACTGTGGCCATTGGAGACCTGAGCTTGCAGGTGCGCCGAGGCGAGATCTTCGGCGTCCTGGGGCCCAACGGCTCAGGCAAGAGCACGCTGGTGCGCCTAATTGCTACTCTGCTGATCCCGGACTCGGGGACGATCACCGTGTTTGGCCATGACGTGCAACGCGAGGAGATGGTTGTCAAGCGTATGATCAATCGCGTCTCGGTGGATGCCGCTTTCTTCAAGAAGCTCTCGCCCATGGAGAATCTGCTCTATGCAGCCCGGTTGTACGGTGTGAACGCCCGCCAGGCCAGACAACAAGCGGTCACGATTCTCACCCGGCTGGGCATCAAGGAGCGGGACATCTACGCGCCGCTGGAGGACATGTCGCGGGGGATGCAGCAGAAGGTAGCCATCGCCCGCGCCTTCCTCAGCTCGCCCATCTTCCTGCTGCTGGACGAGCCGACCACGGGACTCGATCCTCGTTCCAAGCGCGAGGTACAGGCCTTCGTCCGCGAGTTGCGCGAGGTGCACGAGGCTACAATCCTGCTCACCACCCACGATATGAACGAGGCGGACGCGCTATGCGACCGTATAGCTATTCTGGACGAGGGTCGCATCGTGGCCCTGGATACGCCCGCCGGACTCAAGCGGCTGGTGCCGCGTACCAACGATCACGAACCCACGCTGGAAGACGTGTTCATGGCCCTGACCGGCAAAGCGCTGGTTGATGAGGAGCGGTAAGAGAACCTCCCGCAGGTTTCTTTAATCTGCGGGAGGTTGTGATCATGGCGAGGGCGTGGCTGTCGGCGTGGGGATGCCCTTGGCAAGCAGCACGTCCTCGCCGATGCCCAGTTCCTGGCACTGCTCCCAGGTGTAGCCTTCTTGTAAGGTCTCCTCGGAGTAAATCTCCTGCATGGCCGCGTACCAGATCAGGCCGTCGGTACGCTGGTAGTGCCAATACTCTGTACCCAGAGTGTCGAATTTCCAGCTATAGTCCTCTTCGTCGTAGGCGGCAATACGCTCCCATCCGTGTTTGTGGGCGATGGCGGTCAGGTCTACGAAGTAACCTGCCGGCGGGAGCAGGGGTTCGCCACCTTGCTCGTAAATTGCCGGTTCAAGGCTGCGATCCACGTTCCACCAGAAACGCCACTCTCCGGCGGTCATCGGTTCGCCCTGGCTGCCGTCCTGAACCGCGCACTTGATGAACAGCCGCCAATAAATCTGCTCGCCTATGTCCTCTCGCACGCGCAGCAAGCGATTTTCCCCGTTATCGTCCATCAGGTCGAAGCGCAGGTCAACCGCCCGCCCGGCGCGGTGCCAACTCAGGTAGCCGTAGTTGGTGCGACGCGGTAGACCGTAACGCCGGAACATGTCACTGACCACGCCCAGGAAGTCGAACCCCGTTTTCTCGGCCACCTCGGCGCGCCAGGCCGCGTAGGAATCGGCCACGCGCTCGTTGAGGTAGGGCAGGAGGACGTATCCGGGGGCGCTGACCGGCATCTCGCGCAGGCTCAGGAGACTGCCGGGTTCTGGTGAGAGCAGGTCCTGAGCGGAGTCGAAGGACAGGGGGGTAGGCGTGGGGGCAGGTATAGTCTTTTGGGGCCAGGTGGCGTGGGCGATGGTGGGCTGCCGCTGACTAAAGGTGTCGGCGGTGAGCCGTTGCAGCGTTCCGTTGGCGGAGTTGATGGTGAAAAGGTAGACTTCGCCGGGGCGGTAGGGGTCGTAGACCTCGAAAGGCTCGCCGCGCACGTATCCCTCGCCGATGAGTGTCTGTCCGTCGGGCGACCAGGCCGGTGCACCGTCGTACACGTCGTTGGCGGTGACACGCCGTTGCTCGCTGCCGTCGGGGCGCATGGTGTACAGCTCGGCGTTGCCATCGCGCCAGGAGACGAAGGCGATGCCCGTGCCGCCGGGCGACCATGCCGGGAATTCGTCGTCGGCGGGGTTCTGGGTGAGATTGTGCAACGCGCCCGTGGCCATGTCCAGGGTGTATACCTCTTTGTTGTCATCGCGCCAGGTGGTGAAGGCCAGCGTCGAGCCGTCAGGTGACCAGGCCGGGGCGTAGTCCCCGGCTTTGTCGTTTGTCAGGCGGACGGTGGCGCTGCCAGAAGCCAGGTTCAGCAAATAGAGTTCCAGGTTGCCGTCGCGGTACGACTCGAAGGCGATAGCCGTGCCGTCAGGTGACCAGGCCGGGCGGCCGTCGTAGGCCAGGTTGTCAGTCAGGCGGGTCACTGCGCCGCTGACCACGTCCAGCAGGTAGAGTTCCCAGTTGCCATCGCGATGGGATTGAAAGGCCAGCCGCCGTCCATCGGGGCTCCAGGCCGGGGCTTTGTCGTCGGCCGGGTGGTGGGTGAGGTTGGCGATTGTGCCATTGTCCAGGGCCAGCAAGTAGATCTCGTCGTTCCCCTCGTAATCGGATACGAAGGCGACGGTCTGCCGGCCTGGGAGTGGAGTAGCCGTGGCTGTGGGCACTGGGGTGGGTGTCGGGGAAGGGGAAGGATATGGGGTGGGAGATGATGTGGCAGTCGCGGGCGGGGCCGGTGTGCTGGTCGCCATGTCGGTCGGCGAATTACAGCCAGCGGCGATTAGTGCGGTCAGAAATGTGATGATGAGCGTTCGTTGGAGCATGGTGGTGTCTTTCAGTCAGCAGGGGCGGGGGCTGACGGCCCCATGGTGAAATAATTGTACACCGTGGCCGATAGGCGGCGGAACAGGGGGAAACATACGTCCCAGTCAATCCAATCGCTATCCTGCCAGATGAACAATCCGAAGAGATAGTCCCCGCCGGGCGAGAACACGATCCCTACGTCACTGCGCGTGGCCCCCACCCAGCCGTGTTTGTGGGCGATGGGCACCTCCGGCGGGACACTGGCCCCGATGACGGTGCGCACGGGATTGGTCTTCAGCCAGTCCAGCATCTCGCAGCAGGCCTCGGCGTCCAGGCTATCGGGGTAAGTCTCCAGCAGCAGGCCCCGCCCCTGGCAGCCTTCGTAGAGGGCCGTCCACAGGATGACCAGGTCGGCCAGGCGGGTCTGCATCATGGCGTCGGGATGGGTGTCAATGGCCGCCTCAGCAGGAGGTACGTCCTCGTCCTCGGGTAGTTCCAGCGGCGGGATCGCAGGCCATTTGGCTCCACCCTCGACGTAATAAGGCTGGCGCATGAAGGTGTGAATCATCCCCAGGTCGGCGAAGGTCTGGTTGACGGCCTTGACCCCGGCGATGGCGTCCTCGTCCCCGCCGATGCCCATCAGCACCAAGTTGGAGGCGGCGTTATTGCTCTCGGAAATCATGTAGGCGATGTTGCCGTGAATCTCATCGGGCGGATCGCCGTCCCAGGTGCGGTAGGCGGTGACCAGGATACCGGCCTTGAGCAGGCTCATCCCGGAGTAGACGATGTGCAGGTTGTGACTAAGAGCCTCTTTTTTCTCTTCCTCCTGGCTGGACAGGTCGGCCACGTACAGGCTGGTCACTCCAGGAAACTCGTTGCTGATGTCCAGCAGCAGCGGCTTTAACCCGTCCTCCAGGCTGAAATGAGATGGGGCCACATCGGTGATGACCAGGGAGACAGGCGACGGGTCGCCGGCAGCGATGGCTGTCTGGATGCGGGCGATGGATGCGTCGCTGTCGAGTTCGCGGCCCATGCGCCCCGGATCGAAGGTGTAGGCGACGCGGCTGGCCTCCGGCGGGGTCCACCAGTCGGGCCAGCGGGGGTCGGAAGTGAGGGTGGTGGTTAGCACGCGCACCGGCCGGGGCGGGATGCTCACTCTGGCGGCGATGGGTTCCAGCAACGTCTCCAACTCGGCTCGGGTCGGGGATGGCGGCTGGCGGGTTTGCACCGGCAGGATCACCGTTCGCTGCGCGGGATCAGGCGACAGGAACGCGGCGCGGATGCGCTCGACGCCGCCGGTGGTGTCCAGACGGCGTTTTTCCTGGCCGGGGACGAAGCGCAGCGCCTCGGCGTCCAGGACATGCTCGCGCAGGGGTTGATATACGTCAGCGGCCAGCTCGTCCAGGAAGGCGTTCACCCGCGCCTGATCCAGGCCAGCCTGCAAAGGGATGTCCTCGTCCAGCGGCGGCGGGGTGCCGAACAGAAAATCGCCGAAAGAGAGGTCGACGCCCAGTTCGGCGGCGGCCTGCACCATCGCACTTACGTCCACGCCGAAACTGGCCTCCTCGGCGGAGAGGGTGGCTTCCTGGTCAAGGTAGCTCAGCGTGATCGGCGCTTCCAGCGGGGCGGCGATTTTCTCGTTGACGAGAGCCGTGGCCTCGTCGGGGGGCAAGCCGCCCACGTCCACGCCGGCGATACGCACTCCGGGCCGGATGCGGGCGCGGTAGGTTTGGTAGACGCTGTAGCGCCAGCCGAGGAAGGCAGCCACGATTAACACCACCGCTCCAGCGATGACCAGCGCGATGAGGCCGCTCCGGTTAGGTGGTTGTATGGGTTCAGGGGGAAGGTTGTTCTGATTGGTCATAGGGCTCTTGCGTTGTTCTTAATCCTCGGAACTTAGCAGAGTGGGAATGCCCCACGAGGAAAACGCGCTTTAGTCCCCTTTCTCCCCGTCTAATGCAGCCAGGAATGTCTTCAGACTCTCCGCCTGCGCCGCCTCTACTACCAAAGCCCGCAGGATGGTTGGGTCTTTGACCGCACGGAGTTGATTCCCCACCTCATCCACCGCTCCCGTTGAGAGGTCAAAACGCGCCCGTAAGAGGTGAAGGATTGCCTCTCGCTGGCCTTCCAGTACTCCCTGCTGGAGTCCTTGCTCGCGCCCTTGCTGGAGTCCTTGTTGGAGTCCTTGCTGGAGTCCTTGTTGGAGTCCTTGTTGGAGTCCTTGCTCGATTCCTTTTTGGAGACCCTCTTGGACGATCTCTTGATACCATGGTGATTCTCGGAGCACTACCATATTCCACCTCACTATTCTGCATACTTGTTCTGGAGTCATTACGAAACTGGCGAATAATCC
>QMOE01000190.1 GCA_003648125.1 Chloroflexota bacterium | reverse complement strand
TTTGCGATGGGCGCTGGAACGGGGAAGCGATTACGCGCTGCTCTTGAACAATGACACCGAGGTAGCCCCAGATTTTCTGTGTCTCCTGGTGGAGGCTGTCGAGGCTGATTCTCGAGTGGGAATTGCCGGCCCGACCATTTACTATTATGAGGAGCCACAGACCGTCTGGTCTGCCGGCGGGGAGATCGACTGGCGACGGGGGGCGACGTGGATGCTGGGACTGAACGAGCGCGACACCGGGCAGTTTGGCGAGACTCCTCGGGAGATGGACTTTGTCACCGGGTGCGCATTGTTGGTAAAGAGAGACGTGTTGCAGCGAGTGGGTTTGTTAGATGACCGGTTCTTTACTTACTATGAGGATACCGAGTGGTGCGTGCGGGCGCGGCGGGCAGGTTTCAAGATCGTGCACGTACCCGCGACCAAGATGTGGCACAAGATTCCGCTCGACGCGCGAGACAGTTCGCCGGCGGTGCATTACTACATGACCCGCAACCGGCTGCTGTTCCTCAAGACCACTCAGGCCGGTTGGCGGGCCTGGCTGCACACTCTCTTGGTTGAGTATCTGCGCACGTTGGTCAGTTGGACGGTGCGGCCCAAGTGGCGGTTCAAGCGACCGCTGCGTGGGATCATGGTGCGCGCCATCGCAGACGCGGGGCGAGGCTGGTGGGGGCGGTTTCCCATCGCACAAGAGAGCGGGGAGTGACCGGTGCGTATCCTCTTCATTTCTGGGTGGTACCCTTACCCGCCCGATAACGGGGCCAAGATCCGGGAGTTTAACCTCATCAAGCAACTGGCCTCTCGGCACGAGATCACGTTGCTTTCGTTTTACTCTTCTCCTGATTCCATGTCGCAGGAACGGTTGGACGCGATGCGGCCCCATTGCCGGTCTGTCGCAGCGGTATCCTATAAGGAATTCAACCCTACCAGGTTCCGGGCGCTGTTGGCGCTGTTCTCGACCCGTCCGCGGGCGGTGGTGGATACGTACAGCCTGGAAATGGCGGGACTGGTGAAAAGCGCGAGCGACGGCAGAGTGTTCGATGTGGTGATAGCGGCAACGCAGCGTACTGTACCGTATGCGCTCTTGGTGGATGGTGTTCCTTGGGTATTTGAAGAGATTGAGCTAGCTAGTCTTTATGACAAATACGCAAAGGCGCCGGGTTGGGTTGCCAGGCTCCGCTACGGGCTCATGTGGTGGAAACAGACTCACTATGTGCGCGGGTTGTTGTCCAGGTGTGGTGGTTGTACCGTGGTTTCTGAACAGGAACGAGAGCTGATTTTGAGTATCAGCCCTGATTACGCCTCGCTGGTCGTGGTACCCAACGGTGTGGACCTGGAAGCAAATACCGGCGATTTCGGTCAGCCCAAGCCAGATACTTTGATCTACACCGGCGCGCTAACCTACGATGCCAATTTTAATGCGATGGAGTTTTTTCTTCGCGATGTCTTCCCTCTGGTCAAGGCCCAGCGGCCCAGCGTCAGCCTGCGCATCACTGGCAAGTATGATGGCGTACCGGTGGAGCGATTGCCGCTGGGCGATGGCGCTGAGTTGACTGGTTACCTGGACGATATCCGCCCGGCAGTGGCTCAGAGTTGGATCTGCGTCGCGCCATTGCGTGTGGGCGGGGGAACGCGGCTCAAGATATTGGAGGCAATGGCGTTGGGCACGCCGGTAGTCTCTACGTCCAAGGGCGCCGAGGGGCTAAAGGTCACGCACGAGGAAAACATTCTCATCGCGGACGATCCAGGTGACTTTGCGCAAGCCATAGTGCGTTTGCTGGAGAATGAGAATCTGAGAGCCAGATTATCTGCCAGTGGTCGGCGGTTAGTGGAAGGACAGTATTCGTGGGAGATGTGCGCGCGCCAATTGGAGCAATTGCTCTGCCAAGTAGTGGAGCGGGGACGGGACTCGTATGCTTAATTCAGTCAGGTCTCTTGCTCGACGTCATAACTCGGCCCTGATCCGGGCGGGTGTCATTGGCGGATTGGTGGCAGTATTGCCCGCTATGGGATACCTAGCGGCATCCAAGCCCAAACTCGCCCCCGTAATCCTTGTTGCCATCATAGCGCCTATGGGCATTTTCGCGGTACTGCAAAGGATCGAACTGGGCCTCGTGGGCATGCTGTTGGCGGGTGTCTTTGTTCGCTTTCGTCTACCGACGGGCACGGCCAGTGAGATTGTGATTAGCCTACTTTTGTGTGGTGGTGTTCTGGGGATATGGGTCGTTCGCATGTTGGTGGAAGAAAAGCGGCTGACGTTGAAACCAACCCCGGCGAACTTTCCGTTGCTGGCTTTTATGGCCGTGATCTTTATCTCCCTGGTTTGGAGTCTGGTTTACCGCGACGTGTTTGTGCATAGCATCGGATCCCCGTTCGTGGCAGTAGCCTCGGCTGTGGTGATGGCGCTCTTGCCAGCTACGCTTATTCTGGTTGCCAATCTTGTAAGGGACATACGTTGGCTACAGGCTATGGTGTGGATCTTTTTGGCCGAGGGACTGATAAGTCTGATCACGACTGTGGACATTGGCCCAGGTTACGTCATACGTCATCTTGTTTTTCAAAATGGGCTTGTATGGGTAAATACGCATGGCCTCTTTTCTATGTGGTATGTGTCGTTTGCTCTGGCATTAGCCCTGTTCAACCGGAGGCTGCATTGGGCCTGGCGGGCGGGCTTGCTCGTCTACGCTGCCGGGTGGGTGTATTGGGGCTTTTTTCAACGCTTGAGCTGGCTATCGGGCTGGGTGCCTGTCTTTGCAGCAGCGGTGGTGATTGCCTTTATTCGTTCTAAATGGCTCTTTGTCATCTTGGTTGTGATAGTTGTGATTGGGGCGGGTGGGTATTACTGGCGAACAGCGTTTCAGGTGGAGTCTGAGCAGAGTGGTGTGACACGGCTGGCTGCTTATGAAGTAAACTGGCATGTGACCAGCAAGCATCTACTCTTTGGCACCGGGCCGGCGGGCTATGCCTCGTACTATATGAGTTATTTTCCTATGGAGGGCATGGCAAGTCACAGCAACTATATTGACATCATCGCTCAAACCGGCATCGTGGGCACTGTTTTTATCCTGTGGTTCTTGGGCGCGCAGACCTGGGGCGGCTATAGGATATGGCGCGGACTCCAGGATCGGGGAGGTTTTGCCGAGAGTATGACGGTTGCAGTGTTAGCCGGAACCGCCGGCTGTATCGTCGCTATGGCATTAGGAGACTGGCTGTTTCCGTTTGCCTATACTCAGGGGATCGTCGGGTTCGATGCGGCAATGTTCAACTGGTTCTTTATGGGGATGATCTGGGTATTGCGCTACAGCATGGCCTCAGAAGCGTCTGGGGCAAGCGATCTCCAGATGGTTGGGGAGGTGACCGCTTGAGCGCGCAGCAGGCAGATCTTTCGGTCATCATTGTGAACTGGAACACCCGCGAGTTGCTGGTTCAGTGCTTGCAGTCGGTCGAAGAGACAGTTCGGGACGCGAGTTTTGAGGTATGGGTGGTGGACAACGGCTCATCGGATGGTAGCGTGCTGGCTGTTCGGGAGCAGTTTCCCTACGTTCACGTTATCGCCAATTCAGAAAATGTGGGCTTTGTGCGGGCCAACAATCAGGCACTCGACCGCTGCCGGGGACGATACGCGCTTTTGCTCAACAGCGATGCGCAGGCATTGCCTGGTTCGCTGGATAACATTATCAAGTTTATGGACGAGCACCCCGGCGCTGGCATTGCTGGCGTTCAACTCGTCAATCCCGATGGGACTTTTCAGGCATCCTACACACCGTTCCCTACATTGTGGCGCGAGTTTCTCATTTTGAGCGGGTTGGGAAGATGGTTGATTCGCCCAACCTTTCCCAGTTGTGGGCCAGAGACTGAAAAAGGCAATCAGAGAATCAAGGGCTATGCGGAAGGCGCGTGTTTGATAGCGCGCCGCGAGGCCGTGAACCAGATCGGCGGGTTGGACGAGCGGATTTTCATGTACGCCGAAGAAGTGGATTGGTGCTATCGCTTTCACCGATCCGGATGGGAAATCTGGTACCTGCCCCAAGCTCCCATCATCCACTATGGCGGGCAGAGCAGCAAAAAGCGACAGGGACGAATGGAAGCCGAACTCTATCGCAGCCGCGTCTACTTTTTTCGCAAACATTACGGCAAGGCGGCTGCGTTCTGTCTGAAAACACTCATTTATGCTATGACGCTGGCCAAGATATTGCTTCACGGACTGTTGCGGTTCGCCACCGGGGGGCGCAGCGGCAGAACGGTCACCAGTTGGCGGGAACTGCGCCTGGCGCTGACCGGTGCGGACTCGGCCCCATTAAACTAGAGAGAGGAATACCATCGTGGACGTGTTGATGCTTACCCAAGTCTTGCCCTACCCGCCCGACAGCGGCCCCAAGATCAAGACCTGGAACGTGATAAAGTACCTGGCCCAACGCCATCGGGTGACGCTGGTCTCTTTTGTGCGCGGCGACCAGTCGGCGGACGTACATTGCCTGGAGCCGTATTGTCAGGCGGTTCACACCGTGCCGATGGATCGGGGCGTTGTGCAGGACAGCCTGGCGATGCTCCGTAGCTTGCTCACGGGGCAGCCCTGGATGATGGTGCGCGACGACCGGAAGGAGATGCGCGCACTCGTAGACCATCTGGCGGCGGAACAGCACTTTGACGTAGCCCACGCTGACCAGCTCAACATGTGCCAGTATGCCTGGCGTGTGCCGGGCGCGTTCAAGATCATGGACGCGCACAACGCTTTGTGGTTATTGTACAAGCGGTTGTGGGCTACAATGTCGCCAGGCCCACGCAAGTGGCTGCTGGGCCGGGACTGGCGGCTGCTCAAACCCTACGAGGGACGGCTGGTACGCGAGTCTGATGCGGTGCTCACAGTCAGCCAGGAAGACAAAGTGGCTTTGCAACAAGCTGCCGGGCAAGCGATGGATGTTACTGTTATCCCTATCGCCATTGACACGGAAGAAGTGACTGTCGTCGAGCGGGAAGATGCCCCCAGACATATTTTGCACATTGGCACCATGTACTGGCCGCCCAACATTGACGCGGTGGATTGGTTCGTCGCCGAGATCTATCCTCTCATCCGCCAGCAGCGGCCCGATGCGCAGTTTGACGTGGTGGGTTCCCGTCCTCCGGACGATCTGCTTGCTCTCAACGGTGCTGGTCTGGGGATCAACGTCACCGGCTATGTGGAGGACCCCAGACTTTATCAGCAGCGGGCAGCCGTGATGATTGTCCCTTTGCTGTCCGGAGGGGGTATGCGGGTGAAAATCCTCAATGCGTTGGCCGAGGGTATCCCTATCGTCTCCACAACATTGGGTTGTGAGGGTATCGCTGTCGTCCCAGGCCACGACATCCTGGTGGGGGATGCGCCTGAGGAGTTTGCTGCCGCAGTGCTCAACTTGTTGAACGATGGAGATCTCGCCAATCGGATTGCAAATCGAGGCCGGCAGACGGTTGTCGAAAGGTATGACTACCGGGTGGCTTGTCGTCCTTTAGACGACGTTTATGCGAGGGCGATCAATGCTTGACTGGATGAGAAGTGATTTCCAACAACGATGAACAGGCTGCTGTCGGCTGTGTGATTAAAAGAGGGCTAAGATGAGAGTTTTATGTTTGGTTGATGGCCGTGTAGACCCACCCGACAGGTGGATCTGGAACTATCTGTCAGCCCACGCTCA
>QMOE01000189.1 GCA_003648125.1 Chloroflexota bacterium | reverse complement strand
TACTGCGTCCGCTTCTTCCTGGGCCTGGGCGAAGGCTTCGTCCACGGTCTGGTCGTGCAGATAGACGCGCTCCAGCGCGTGGGCGACTGCGTCGTTCACCTTGCCCGTGTTCGGCCCCCAGTAGGCCACACGACTGTCGGGCAGCACGCCGCCGTCGGCGATGGCCTTGTCGTTGGCGTCCACCACCAGGTCAACCTGATCCGGGTGGGTGCTGTAGGCAAAGCCGGTCTTGACTATCTCGGCCTGGTTATCACGGCCTGTGACAAAGATGGTAAAGGCGGCCGCCGCCTTGGGGTACTTTGTGGCAGCGTTGACGCCGATGGCGTTGGTGAAGATGACGTCGGCGCGGGTCTCGGGACCTTGCGGGATCAAGACCGCTTTCCAGTCCTGGTCAGGGTAGTTCTGGCGCATAAAGTTGACCATCCAACCACCCTCCAGCGTCATGCCCACCAGTTTCTTGCCGATGGCCTCGCCACACCAACTGGCACCCACATCGCTGGCTTGCACCAGGCTGCCCTCGTCGTACATGTCGAGCACCATCTGGGCCATCTCTTTGACCTCGGGCGTGTCCAGCAGCGCCTGGCTCAGGTCATCGCTGGCGTACGCGCCGCCGTTGGAAAAGACCCAGGGGGCAAAGCGCGCCCAGTCGGCGCCCTGGCAAAAGCCACCATACTCGGTGTTGTCGGCGATTTTCTTGGCCGCCGCCTGCAGATCGTCCCAGGTCCAGTCCTCGGTGGGATAATCAACCCCGGCCTCGTCCAGCACCTCGGGGATGTAGATCAGGCCCAGCGTGCCCCAGTCCTTGGGCAGGCCATAGGTCTTACCCTCGTAGGTAAAGATGGTCAGCAGGCTGGGGATAAAGTCGCCCCGGCCGGTGCCGGCCTCGGCCATAAAGTCGTCCAGCGCCAGCAACTGGCCGGAAGCCGCGAAAGCGGTCATGAGCTGGTCGTCCACGTAAAACACGTCGGGCGCGGTGCCGCCGGCCATCTGGGCCTTGAGCTTGGTCTGAAAGTCAGATGGGATCGGCTCATAGTTGACCGTCACACTGGGGCAGACCTCCTTGAAGCGCTCGATGGAGTCGCGGTAGATTTGTTGCTCTGTCTCGTCACCCCAACCGGAGAAGGTGATGACCGCTCCATCCTCGACGGCGAGAGGGCATTCTCCCTCTGCCGGCGCAGGGGCTGCGGTGGGTGGGGCCTCCGTTGGCTGAGGTGGCTCCGTCGCCGCTCCACCACCTCCGCAGGCGGTGATCAGCACGACCACCACCAGTAACAGACCTGTCAAGTTGAACCACTTGCTTTTCATTTTCTTTCTCCTTCCTGAATAGATAGTTAACGGTTTGGATTTAGCTAGAACTGGTGTCTTTCTTCTCTTGGGATGTGCTTTCACCTCCTTCAATTGTCATCCCAGGCCGCATCTCTTCAGGAGCTTTTCTTTGAGGCCGAGTATGCTATAATCGGCTCACTCCCGCCGTCCGCGGCGTGGGGGTTGAGGGGAGCCGTTCGTGGTGCTTGCCAGGACCAGGGAAACGGCTCCCCCATCTATTTGTTAACGCTGGGCTTGTTCTACGATCTGGGCCAGCCGGCTCAGCAGGTCGGCCCAGTGGACCCCTTCCAGGCTGGGTAGCACCACGTGGGCCGCGCCTACGCGCTCGCTCGGCCCTAGCCCTACGGCCCACATCCCAGCTGCCAGGGCTGCTTCTACGCCCGAGGCAGCATCCTCTACCACTATGCACCGGGCGGGCGGCAGGCCCAATTGCGCCGCCGCGTGCAAAAAAAGGTCCGGCGCTGGCTTGTGCCGTTCCACACTGTAGCCATCCGAAATGGTGTCCACCCGGTCGGCGATACCCAGTCGCTCGATGACCGTTCGGGCGTTTTTGCTGGCCGAGCCGATGGCTATCTTGATCCCGGCCGCCCGCAGTTCATCCAGCAGTTCCAGCGCACCGGGCAACAGGTTGTCCGGTGTCACGCCCTGAATGAATTCCTGATAGTAGCGGTTCTTGCGGGCCATCATCTCCTGGATTTGCTCTTCGCTGGCTGGCCGGCCGGCCAACAAGCGCATCAATGACCCGCGACGGGCCACACCCCGCAGCGCCTCGTTGGCCTGCCGGTCGAAGGGGATGCCCTCTTCGTCGGCCAGTCGCTTCCAGCCCAGGTAGTGAAACTCGGACGTGTCGGTCAGCACACCGTCCAGGTCAAAGATGATGCCTCGGATTCGTGGTTCGGGATTTGGAATTCGGGATTCGGGTTGTGGTTTCAAGTCGAAATCGTGCCATTGGCCGCGATGCTGGAGGCGGAACTTGAGCCGGGTCCAGTGGGAGGGCAGACGTGACGCGGCGACCGGGCCGTCGCTGGTCAGGCGGACGCCGCCGAAGCCAAAGACGACCGCCTGCCACAATCCACCAGTGGACGCCGCGTGAATTCCATCGCGGGTGTTGCCTCGCAGGTCCTCGAGATCAACCAGCGCGGCGTGCATGAAATGCTCGTAAGCCTCCTCCGGCTTACCCAATTCGCAGGCCAGGATGGCGTGGATGGCCGGGCCGAGGGAGGAGCCGTAGGCATAGTCAGTGCGCGGATCGTAATAATTCCAATTGACCTGCAATGTCCGGCGATCATAGTGGTCACGCAACAGGTAGAGCAGCATCAACACGTCGGCCTGCTTCAACACCTGGCTCTGGTTAGTTCTTTCGATCCCCAATAGCGTCTGCATAGACCGGGTGCGCGGTTCATAGTCGGCCAGGTTCATGTCTTGCAGATCGAAAAAGCCCTCAAACTGCTCGATCAGGCCACTTTCCGGGTCGTGGAGCACCCGCATACAGCCGATGATGTCGGCCCAGCGTTTCAGCCGGACGGGATTCAGATCAAACTTGCGCTCCAGCACGAATGCCCGGTTGGGGTCTTGCCGGCGCAACCAGGCCAGCACTTGCAACCCGGTCTCCAGGTGCCATTGAACCATGCGGTTGGTAAAGGCGTTGTTATCCACGTGCTCGTGGTACTCGTCCGGGCCGATGACGTCGCTGATCTCGTAGCAACCCCGTTCGATGTTCTCCTCAACGCGACTGCCCCAAAAGACGGCGGTGTCGAGGATGATCTCGGCCCCATACTCGCTCATCCAGTCGTCGTCGCCAGTGGCCTGCCAATAATTCCAGATGGCATAGGCTACGTCGGCGGTGATGTGGAGTTCGATGTCGCCGCACCAGATGCGGATCAGATCCGGGAACTGGGGGCCTGGCACCCAGCGCGGTGTGACCTCATCTCCCGTGGCGGCGCTCTCCCAGGCGAACATGGCCCCTTCATAGCCAGCCTCTCTGGCCTTGCGGTGCGCGCCGGGCAGGGTGTGGTAGCGATAGGTCAGCAGATTGCGCGCCAGACCGGGTTGGGTGAAGGTGAGAAAGGGAACGATGAAAATGTCGGTATCCCAAAAGACGTGGCCCCGGTAGCCAAAACCGGAGAGTGTCTTGGCCGGAATGCTGACCCGGTCGTCGTGGCGCGGCGCGGCGATCAATACCTGGAACAAATTGTAGCGGACGGCCCGTTGAGCAATGTCGTCGCCTTCGATGACCACGTCGCTGGCTTGCCACACCTCGTCCCAGGCCACTGCGTGGGCAGTGCGTAGGGCCACGTAGCCTGGCAGGACGGCAAGCTTTTCCTGGGCGGCCTGCGCCGGCGCCCCGGTCTCCCGCGAGGTAAAGACCGTCACTATCTTTTCCAACGTGATGGCCTGTCCGCGTTGGGCCTGGCAAGTCATCTTCACGTCCGGGTAGCCCTGGCAGCCGATGGTCTCCATCTGGACGGCGCTGGCTCCATCCACGGTCAGCCGGGCGGCCATACCCAGCTCAGTGGCCGAGTGGCGCGTGCGAACGTGCAGCCAGATAGCGTCGTTCACTCCACCCTGGTCCAGCCATTCCCAATGCATGACCCCCTGATTGTCCGAGTAGCTGTTGAGACCGCTCTGAACCTGGATGCGCCCCTCAAAGTCCAAAGGTGTGATCTGGCAGTGGATCGCCAGCGCGTGGGGGTCGACCAGACTGGCAAATCGCTCAAAGCGCAAGTCCACTGTGTGGCCGGCCGGGCTGCGCCAGCGCACCTGGCGGCGGAGCACGCCCCGGCGCAGATCAAGTTGACGCTGGTAACGCAACACCTGTCCCCGGTCCAGCCGAAAACGCTCTCCCGCCACCGTCACGAACAGCGGCAGCCAGTCAGGGCAGTTGGCCAACTCGGTGTAGACGATGGGCACGTCGTCGTACACCCCGTGGATAAAAGTCGCCGGCCAGGCGCCAGGATAGCCTTCTTCAAAAGCACCTCGGGTGCCCAGGTAGCCGTTGCCCAGAGTGAACACCGTTTCCTGGTGATGTAGACGGGCCGGGTCGAACTCGGATTCGGTAATGATCCATTCTGTATCGTTCATCGCTGTGTGTCTCGCACCTTTTCAACGTTGGGCACTCAGGGCCGTCGAATCGCGCACGATGAGTTGGGGGTTGAGCAACACGTGGGCCGGGTCAAGCTCCTGACCATGCACCAGGTCTATCAACATGGTCACCACCAGTTCGCCTATCTCTGCAATCGGCTGGCGCAGGCTGGTCAACGATGGCCGCAGGTAGCTGGTGATGGGGGCATCATCGAAGCCCACGACTGCCAGGTCGGGGCCAACCTCCAGGCCGGCGTCGGCTGCGGCATTCATCACGCCGATGGCCATCAAGTCAGTGAGGGCCATCACCGCTGTCGGTCGCCGGTCGGGCGGCAACGCCAGCCAGGTTTGCATGGCCTGGTACGCGTTGTCATAGTTGTATTCGACGCGGATGGTCCAGGCTGGGTCCACGGTCAGGCCAGCCTCGGCCATGGCGGTCAGGTAGCCTCGCAACCGGTACTGCCCGGTGAGCGACGGCTCTGGCCAGGCCAGGCAGGCGATACGCTGGTGGCCCAGTTCCAACAGGTGCGTCACTGCCTGGTGCACCCCGTCGGCGCCGTCCACGTCCACCCAGGGGAAATCCCAATCGAGGTTAGCGCGGCCAAAGGCGACAAAAGGAAAGTCTACGTCCAGCAAATAGCGGATGCGCCGGTCGTTCATGTTTGTGTTGGGCAGGATAAAGCCGTCCACCCGTCCACTCTCGACCATCTCGCGGTAGACCTTGATCTCGTCGTGGGGCTGGGGATAGGGAAAGGTAAGAACGTGATAGTCATGCCGCGCGGCGGCTTCGGCCATGCTGTGGATAAACTTTTCCAGGATGGGATTGAACTGGTCAGGGGGCATCGGGCGCCAGGAGTAGCCGATCATGCGGCTTTCGCGGGCCTGGAGTCCCCTAGCGATGACGCTGGGGCGGTAGCCCAACTCTTGGACCGTTTGCAGGACGCGCTCTCGCGTCTCTGCGCCTACTGGCCGGGAGTCGTTCAGGACGTAGGAAACGGTGGCCGTCGAGGTTCCGGCCCGGCGGGCCACGTCGCGGATAGTGACAGATTTATTCATCGGTTGGACTTGAACGTTTAACCAGCGGGGTTTAAAAAAGATGTCGCTTCCGACATCCAAGTTAAACGATTAACAACATTATATCACGTTTTGCTAATCTCGTCAAGAGAATTCGGTAAGAAGGGTGTCCGTCTTTTTTTTGCGCGCCGTGGAACGCGGTCATTGGAGCGCGGCCATCTTGGCCGCATGCGGGCGGGGACGCCCGCGCTCCCAGGCAGTCATCGGAACGCGGCC
>QMOE01000188.1 GCA_003648125.1 Chloroflexota bacterium | reverse complement strand
GATCCCAGCGGCACGGTGGGGGCCGTATCCGCGATGGCGACCCCCATACTGAGTTTGTACGGCTTTTTTTTCAGTTCCGGCAAGGGCTTTTTCTTTTTCTCGCCGCCAACTGTGCTGGCATTGTGGAGCGTGCTGGCATTGGCACGCCGGCGGCGGAACGAAACGTGGCTTTTCGTTGCCATTGCAGTATCATATCCATTGTTTTACAGCATGATTACCTCCCGCTGGCACGGCGGCGGCAACTGGGGGCCGCGCTACATCGTCTGCATCACCCCCTTTCTGATCCTGCCCATTGGCGCGTTCCTAGAACGGCACGATCTCTCCCGCTGGCTGCGCGTGGGCAGCGCCACACTGCTCTTTATCATAGGCTTTTGGGTACAAATGTCCACCGTTTTCGTCAATTATAGCACCTATCTCTTTAGCGATGTCCCCGCCGACTTGCAACGTTTCCACCCGGCCTACTCGACCCTCTCCGCACAATGGCGACTTTGGTCGCGCCAAGTCAAAGCCTGGCAGCAATACGATCACGCCCTGCGGGCCTCTGGCGAACAGTTCTACGTCATAGATGGCGGCTTTCACGATATTGAAGTACCCGATCTGGCCCCCTTTGGCCGCTGGATGGAGGAAGAAGGACAACTGCGCATCTACGCTCAACCTGAGCAAGCGGTGACGATCCAGATTGCCTATTCGCGCCCTCGCCTGGCTGACATGGAAAAGTGGTCGGGCCTACACCTAGTCTACGACGGCGCACCCGTGACCGCCGAACAGCGTCTGGCGGCGGAGAACGAGCGCGAAACACAGTGGATCGAGACCCTGACCATCCCCGCCGACAAAATATACATCTGGCCTGGCACGTTGATAATGACCGCCACGACCTGGCTACCGCAGTCCGGCGACCCGCGCGAACTGAGCGTCTTTATCGAGCGTGTGAACGTGCTGAGCGATGGTGCACTACTCCCCTTTCAGGAAGCCAACCTGCCGCGCCCGCTGCCCGTCAGCACCGCCTACCCCTGGAGTTGGCAGGCCATGCTCTGGTTTTACGACCCCGCCAACGCTCGTCCATTCGACGCGTGGCCCTGGTACATCTGGACCAGCGGTCTCCCCTTGCCACAAGCGCGAACGTTGATTATAATACTCGCCTCGGTGCTGTGCAGCGGGTTTGTCGCCAGTGCCGTTTGGTTTATTTTAACACTCAAACTGAGCCTGCGCGTGGCGGGAAAACCTCATTCGACTGACTGGCGTCTCCAATGTTGACGTTCGCAATTCGCAATTCGCAATTCACAATCCTCGCCTGCTTCATCCTGCTGGCCCTGGTCTACGGCCTGGTTATTCCTCCCTTCGAAAACCTGGACGAGATTGAGCACTTTGAGGTGGTGCGCTACATCGCGGAGACGGGGCGCTTGCCGGTGCATGGAACCCCAGAGGCCGAAAGCTACCACTACCGGCAGGAGGCCTCCCAGCCGCCGCTGTACCACATTCTCTCGGCCGACTTGGTGCGGTTGCTGCACCTGCCGACCGGCGATGCAGCCGCCACCTGGCGACCGAATCCCTGGGTCGCCTGCGGCCCCGGCGCGGTCGGCCTGTACGATAACCGCGCCGTCCTCTACCACGACCCCAACAGGGAGTCGTTCCCCTGGCACGGGGCCCTGCTGACCCTCCACGTGTTGCGTGTCTGGTCCACACTGCTCCAGACAATCACCGTGATCGGCGCTTATGCCCTGGCTCGCCTGCTCTTCCCCCGCCGTCGTGGGGTCGGCCTGGTGGCGATGAGCGTGGTCGCCTTCAACCCCCAGTTCCTGCTAGTCGCCAGCGGCGTCAACAACGACAACCTGCTCACCCCTCTGGTCACGGTCGGGCTATACCTGCTGCTGCGCGCCTGGCAGGACGGCCTTTCGGCGCCGCGCTCCATTGCCCTCGGCATCATAATCGGGCTGGCCGGGCTATCCAAGTTGAGCGGTTGGCTCCTGCTCCCCCTCGCCGCCGCCGTGATTTTGCTCCGCGCCTACCGCCCCTCATCTCCAAATCGCTATTCGCCATCCGCCATTCGCTATTGTTCATTGGTCATTTTGACGGCTTCAGCCGTCAGTGGCTGGTGGTTCTGGCGCAACTGGCAACTCTACGGCGACCTCACCGCCCTGCAGCCGATGTTGGAACTGGTCGGCGTGCGCGGCGGATCGGTGCTCCAATCCTTCCGGGAACTGGGCACAATGTTCCGCTCCTTCTGGGGGCAACTCCCTTGCTCCTTTTACCCGCCGACATTCTATGCCTTCTACACCGCACTCGCGGCATTGGCCCTCGCTGGACTGGCCTGGGGCTGGCGACGGCTGGCAGCGGCGGAGCGGGCGGCAACCGTCCTGCTGGCGGGATGGTTCCTGCTCGTCGCCGCAAGCTGGATGCGCTGGAACGCAATGACCCCCGCGCCGGGCGGCAGGTTACTCTTTCCGGCTCTCCCTTCCCTCGCCATTCTGATGGCACTGGGAATAAACGTACTGCCGGGGCAGCGTGTTTTCCAATCCATAGTCGCCGTCGCGCTGGCTGTGATGGCCCTGTTGACAGCCTCCCACATCCTGCCCGGCTTTTTTGCCCCGCCCCCGCGCTATGCCGACGCTGACGCCATCCATCCACTCCACCCCCTCGACGCCACGCTGGGCGACGACGTGCGCCTGCTGGGCTACGACCTCGACCTGGATGAGCACGATTCCATGCTCGACGCCACACTGTACTGGCAATCCCTGATCCCGCTGGCCGAGGATTACACACTGGCGCTGCAACTCGTCTCCCCCGTGCCTGGGGATACCACCCTGCGCCTCAACTATAACTCTTGGCCCGGCCACGGCAATTATCCCACCTCAGCCTGGCAGCCCGGCGAAGTGATCGCCGACCGTTACCGTTTCCGCCTGCCGGAGACCGAATTTTCCACCCAGGCGTGGGACGTGCACCTGGCGCTTTACCAGGCCGAAACGGGGACCAGATTACCCATCTACGTGGACGGGACCGCCGCCGGTGATGCGTTGACGCTGGCGCGATTGCGTGTTCCAGGGAACCTCCCCCCCTGCCCAGAAGAAGAGAAACTGGTCTCGGCGGTGCGCTTTGGCGAAGAGGTCACATTGACCCACGCCTGGGTCACTCCCGCGCGGGGAGGCTACCAGGTATCATTGTGCTGGGAATCCCTGCAACCTCTCACAGCCGACTATACCGTCTTTGTCCACCTGCAAGACTCATCTGGAGAACTGGTCGCTACCGGCGATGGCCCACCGATGGGAGGCGCGTTCCCCACCTCAATGTGGCGTCCGGGTGACGTGATTTTAGACGTCCATTACCTGGGAACAATGGCGGAGAAAGAAGGCGAACGTATCACCGTTGGCTTGTACAATCCAGGGGACGGCTCACGCCTGCCGGTATACGTGGACGGGGAGCCTGTGCCCGACGGGGCGGTACCGGTGTGGCCGAACTGCCCGTAGAACAAATCTGCAGTCACCACGAGGTAATAAATCATCTATGAAACGACGAATATGGCATTTCATCAGCGCAACTTTACTAGTCGCCCTCGCGTTGAGCAAGGGAGAGATCACTCTGGGAGCGGGCGCAGACCCGTGGGAGGAAGAACCCCTCCAGACCCAGCAAGCGGAATCGAACAACTTGCTCGCGAACGGCAGCATGGAGGAGGGTTTTTACTGGAAGCCTCCTAACCACTTTGTCGCCAGGAATTGGAATCGCTGGTGGACAGAAAGCAGTCCCATTCCAGAGTACGACGACGTCCGGGACTGGCGCTCCTACCACTATGACGGCGATCACGCCCAAATCTACTATTGGCTCTGGCCGCAGGCCTACACCGCCGGCATCTTTCAGCAAGTCGCCGTGCAGCCCTGCACGTTCTATCAATTCGATATGTATGGGCGCAACAGCTCCTATCCTAGCACAGACCATCACGCCCGCATCGGGATAGACCCCCTGGGGCGCGAGTACGGCCTTTATATGTCCCCCTTTCCTGACGACATCGTCTGGTCGCCGGAACAGACTTTTTCCAACACCTGGGGCCAGCACATCGTCGCTACCGAAGCATACAGCGACCACATCACCGCCATCACCTACGTCTCTCCCGACCATGGAGCTGCCCCCTACGAGACGTTCTGGGACGCCGGAACCCTGGTAGAGACACAACCACCCGACGGAAGACTGCCATAACCAGAATCTCTAGGTGGCGATGGGTTCATCACTAACGTGCTCACCTCTACCCTGCTCGACTACCTGGTGGTAGAGTGGGACACATCTGCCCTCGCCTCGACCCAGGTGTGGTACTCGATCCTGAATACTACCACCGTCACCTCGACCTCGCCGTACACAGAATCCGTGATCTACCTCCCGCTGGTGCTGAATAACTATGGAGCAACTTGCACTTTACAATACTTTACCCCGGCGGACCAAACCCCACTCACACACCACAAAGCCAGGTTGGGGCCTTTTACCACAGGAGACCAAAAAGTGCAATTCATCGCCCTCTCGCGCCGCATGGATGGGGGAGAGTGCCGCACGTCGGCCTCCGGGCTGATGGAAACGACATTCCACATCGGCACGGTGCTTCACCTGTATTTACCACTCGTCGTGAGATGAAAAAGCAACTTGGTTGTCTCCTATTTTTATTCGGGGTGATTAGCCTCACCTATAATCTAGCTACTCCCATCTTTGAGGCCCCCGACGAGGTGTGGCACTATGCCTACGCCCGCTACATAGCCGAGGAGCACGCCCTACCTACCCTGACCGACGACACCAGCGGCGCCCATCAAGAAGTGGCCCAACCGCCGCTCTACTACGCCGTGGCCGCGTTAGTCAGCGGCCTCGCGCCCGACGACGACCTGCCGGAGTTGATGTGGCATAACCCCAACTTTGGCTATCAGGCCGGCGGCGCGGTGAACGATAACAAGAACATGCTCATCCACACCGCGCGTGAGCGCTTTCCCTGGCACGGGGCCGTTCTCGCCATCCGGCTGGCCCGCTTCGTCTCGCTGGCATTTGGCCTGCTGACCGTGTTAGCGGCCTGGGGTCTGGGGCGAGAGACTTTTCCCCAGCGGCCAATGTTAGCCCTGACCGTGGCGGCAACAGTCGCTTTCATCCCTCAATTCCTCTTTATCAGCAGCGTGGTGAGCAACGATAGCGCCGCCGCCGCCCTCTCGACCACCGCGCTGTGGGCCATCGCCCGCGCCATCAACCGAGGGGTCACAACCCGGCGCAGCCTCATCATCGGTCTGCTGATTGGACTGGCCGCCCTGACCAAAACCAGCACCCTGCTCCTCCTTCCCCTCGCCGCAGCAACACTATTCGCCATCCGCCATTCGTCCATGCGTCCATTCGTCCATTCGCTATGCGCCATTCTCTGTTCCGCCTCAGCCGTCGGCGGTTGGTGGTACCTGCGCAACACCCTCCTCTACAGCGACCCCTTTGGCTTTCGAGTGCATGCGGATACCCCTTGGGGCCGACCGACGCCCGCTTCCATCAGCACACTCGTAGCTGAGATGCCCAGACTCTACCGCTCCTTCTGGGGCGCTTTCGGCTGGGGACACGTCGAACTTCCGGCTTGGGTCTACCTGTCGCTGGGCGTCATCCTGCTCCTCAGCCTGGTCGGATGGGGCCGGGCGCTGGCGACGCGCCGCATGCCCGGTCGCGGGCGCATCCTCCTCCTGACTCTGGCCTGGTGGCTGCTG
>QMOE01000187.1 GCA_003648125.1 Chloroflexota bacterium | reverse complement strand
GAACTGGGTGGAGAGAAGATTGATATTATTGAGTGGAGCGTAGATGCACCCGCTTTCATCGCCAAGTCACTCAGTCCGGCCAAAGTGTTGAGTGTGCAATTGGAAGAAGACCCGATTGGAGGCAGAACTGCTAACGTAGTTGTGCCCGATGATCAACTCTCGCTGGCGATTGGGCGGTCTGGACAGAATGCTCGCTTATCGGCAAAACTGACCGGGTGGCGTATTGACATCCAGGGAGTGACCGAGGCGGCTACTTTGGCACTGCGTCAGGTAAATGAAGACTCTAACGTGTTGCCTGCGCTGGGGCCGGCGGCGGAACTGCTCCCCAGTGTCGCCAGCATCTTGCGGCAGCACGAGCAGGAGAGGATGCCGTACAGCAGCGAAGAGTTACGTTCTATGCGGTATGTGATTGAAGGAGTTCAAAAATACTACACTTCAATCCGTAACGCTGAACGGGCGCGTCTGATGGCAGAGGAGGAATCTCGCCGGGCAGCCATCGAAGCCGCCGATGCCGAGCGTCGAGCGGCCATTGAGGCCGCGCGCTCCCGTATCCCGCCCCGGGCCTACGAGATTCCCCTGGCCGAGTTCGGTCTGAGCACGCGCGTGCTGGGCCACCTGGAACGGGCCAAGTTGGCAACCGTCGGAAGTGTGATGGAACTGCTGGCCGAGGGGGACGAAGGGCTGTTGAAGCTGGACGGTGTTGGTCCCAAGAGCCTGGCCGAGGTCAAGCAGTGCATCGAAGCGTTGGCTCTGCCGGAAGTCGAGGAGGTCGTCCCGGCCGAGGAGGAAGAGGAGATCGCCGCCGAGGTTGTGGTGGAGGCAGAAGCAGTACCATCCACTGAGCCGGCCCCTGAAGCGGTAGAGGCCGTTGAGGAAGCGGTAGCCGTAGAACCCGCTCCGGAGCCTGTTGAGGCGCTGATCGAGGAAGAGGAAGCTGAACCAACTCTGACCGTGGAGGTTCCAGAACATCTCTTGGAAGAGGCAGAAGAAGATTGGGAGGTTAAACCCGAAGAGGAGCGCAAGCGGAGTCGCAACCTCCGCCGGCAACTGGTTTACGATGAAGAATCGGGGGAAATCATCGCTCGCCGCCGGCGCAAGAGAGAGGAAGGCAACTGGGAAGAGTACTTGGGGTAGTAGTCATCATGAACCAGGTTCACTTTCAAGGACAAAAATGTAGGTCACGTTTTTAACGTGACGCCTCTGACCTACAAAGTTGAGGCTATTTTCGAGGCAGCAAATGAGCAAGCGGCCCAAGCACGTGCCACAACGCACCTGTATCGCCTGTCGCACGCTACGACCCAAGCGGGATCTGGTGCGCATCGTGCGGCTTTCTTCGCCTGAGGGTGAGAGCACAGTGATGGTGGATGAGACGGGCAAGCGCAGTGGGCGCGGCGCTTATCTCTGCCGTCAACGTGATTGCTGGGAGAGAGCGCTGGCGCGGCAACAACTAGAGCGGGCGCTCAAGGTAACGCTGACAGAGGAAGTCAAGGCCCATCTGCGGGAATATGCGAGCGGATTACCTCAACACCTGGCAACGAGGACCGAGGACGAAGAGACAACAGAGAGGAGAGTGTAGATGGCTGAACAAGCACAAGAAAAGCGAATAGTCGAGATTCCAGAGATCTTGACAGTGCGCCGTCTGGCCGAATTGACGGAAGTCAGCCCCATTGTCGTCATCAAAGAGTTGATGAATGCCGGCATCATGGCGAACATCAACCAGCAGATGGACTACGAGACGGCCGCAATCGTGGCCCAAGAGATGGGATTTGAACCCAGGGAGCAAGTGCCGCTTGTCAGCGAGGAAATCGCCGAAGAGGGACCGACTTTGCTCTGGGAACGTCTTTACGCCAACGAAGACCCGGCGAAACTAGAACTTCGCCCCCCAGTTGTCACTGTTTTGGGACATGTGGATCACGGCAAGACTTCGCTGCTGGACGCTATCCGCCACGCTGACGTGGTGGCTGGCGAGGCCGGCGGCATCACGCAGCACATCGGTGCTTACCAGATTGAGCACGACGGACACAGTATCACGTTCCTCGATACCCCAGGGCACGAAGCCTTTGCAGCGATGCGCGCCCGTGGCGCTCACACCACTGACATAGCTATCCTGGTCGTAGCTGCCGACGACGGTGTGATGCCCCAGACGGTCGAAGCTATCAACCACATCCGGGCCGCCCGTGTTCCCATCATTATTGCCCTCAATAAAATGGACAAGCCCAATGCTCAACCAGAGATGGTAAAGCAACAATTGTCCGAGATGGGTCTGACGCCTGACGACTGGGGCGGAACCACGCTGTGCGTGCCTGTCTCGGCTAAACAAAAAACCGGTCTAGATGATCTGTTGGAGGCCATTTTACTCGTCGCCGATTCCACAGAGATCAAGGCCAATCCTAATCAGTCCGCGTCGGGCACGGTATTGGAAGGGCGCTTGGAACGCACCCGAGGCGCGACGGCTACCTTGCTGGTGCAGAATGGCACATTGCACACAGGAGACACCATAGTAGCCAATCTCGCACACGGGCGCGTGCGCCAGATGTTCGACGGGGCTGGGCATCCCATCCGGGAAGCGCTGCCCTCGACCCCCGTCGTGGTCTTGGGCCTCTCCGACGTGCCCGAGGCGGGCGAGTTCTTCCAAGTCGTGGCGAACGAGCGTGCTGCGCGAGCCATCGTTGCCAATCGCAAGGCAGAGATGACCGCCAGGGCCGCCGCTCCTGTCATGGCTTTTACTCTCGACGATTTCTCCAGCCGCATTCAGGCCGGGCAAGCCAAAGAGCTTAACTTGATCGTCAAGACCGACGTCCAGGGTTCTATTGAGCCTATCGTCAACTCGCTGGAGAAGTTAGGCAGTGACCTGAGCGAAGACCTGAAAGTCCACGTCATACACGCCGCTGCCGGCAACATCAACGAATCGGATATCAATCTGGCCTTTGCCTCGCACGCTATCGTCGTTGGTTTCCAGGTGCACCCTGATCCGGCCGCCCGCCGTATGGCGGAAAGCGCTGGTGTGGACATCCGCATCTACGACATCATTTACAAATTGGTGGACGAGATAAACAAGGCTCTCAAGGGATTATTGGAGCCGGTCTACGTAGATGTGGTGGTGGGGAGGGCCGAAGTACGGGATATTTTCAAAGTTACCAAGGTCGGAGTTGTGGCCGGGTGCTATATTCGTGAGGGAGAAGCGCGGCGCAATTCCCGTGCGCGTGTTTTTAGAGGCAAAGAGCAATTATACGACGGCCACGTTTCCTCCCTCAAGCGGTTTGAGAAAGACGCGCGCCAGGTGCGGACGGGCTTTGAGTGTGGCGTGGGGCTGGAAGACTTTGACGATTTCGCCATCGGCGACGTGATCCAGTTCTACGTGAAGGAGCGGCAGGAAGTCGCTTCGTAACATGACAAATCTTGAACTTGGATGAGCAAGAAATATCAACGCCGGGTCTCTGACATGATCCGCACCCACCTGATGAATTTGTTGGGGCGGAAAGCCAACGACCCACGCCTGCAAATGGTCACCATCACCGATGTGGTGGTTACTCCCGACACTACTCGCGCTGATGTGCACTTTAGCGTGTTAGGCGGAGCCGAGGAGCAAGCGGCAGTCCAGGCTGGCCTGGATAGCGCGGCCGGTTGGCTGCGGCGCGAGTTGGGGCGTCGGCTGCGGCTGCGCAATACCCCGAAATTGGTCTTCCATTACGACCCCTCGTTAGAGCGCGGTGAGCATATCGCCGGTATACTAAAAGAACTGGGGCTCGGTGACAAAGAAGAAGGCGATGTTAGAGCAGGCTAGTCAGCTCATCCGATCAGCCCGCTATCCTCTGTTGATATGTCACGTTGCCCCCGATGGAGACGCCGTCGGCAGCCTGACCGGTTTGGGACACGCCTTGCGCCACGAGGGGCTGGAGCCGATTTTGGCTTGCTCTGACCCTGTTTTTGCTCGTTTCAATTACATCCCCGGCGTCGAAAGCATAGTGCAAGAGGTCAATACCACCTTTGATCTCGTCATCTCTCTCGACTGCTCTGATATGGGGAGGCTCGGCCATTTTCCGCAGATGCCGGGTTTCGACGACGTGCCGCTGCTCAACATTGACCATCACCTGACCAATCTCGAGTTCGGCGACGTCAACCTGGTAGATCCTCACGCCTCGTCCGCCGCCCAAGTCGTGTTGCGATTGTTGGATTACATGGAGATCCCGCTCAATGCTGATCTGTCCACTTGCCTGCTGACCGGCATTGTCTCCGATACACGCAGCTTTAGCACGAGCAATGTCACCATTCAGGTGATGGAGGCTGCGCTGCGGCTGATGAAGGCCGGGGCCTCGCTCCCTCGTATCACCCAGCATGCCCTCAATCGTCGCCCTGTTTCCGCGATTCTCCTGTGGGGGGCGGCGCTGACTCGGTTTCAGATTGAGGACCGGGTGGCCTGGACCGGCATATCGCTGGCTATGCGCCGCGCGGCAGGCGACGAGAGCAACGGCGATACCGGGCTGGCTAATTTCCTCGTCAGCGCCGATGGGGCCGACGCCGCTGTCGTCTTTGCCGAGCGTGAGGATGGTCGCATTGAGGTTGGGTTGCGCGCTGTGCCGGGCTTTGACGTGGCGCAGGTGGCGCTCCAATTCGGCGGCGGGGGGCACGCTCTCGCTGCTGGCTGTAATCTCTCCGGCCCGTTGGAAAAGGCCCAGTCCAATGTGTTGGCTGCCCTACGGGCCAGCCTGGTCCGCCAGCGCAACACGTAGGGCCGGTTACCGTATCTGCCTCTGCTGCCTCAATTCTCTGTTGGCAAGCACACCAGCCTGTGGTTCACGGCGTAAGCGGCTGCCTGAGCCCGATTTCTGACCCCCAGTTTAGCGAGAATGCTGCGCAGGTGGTTCTTTACAGTGTTGCGGGCTATTCCTAGCTCGTCCGCGATCTCTTGATTGGAATAACCATACGCGATCAGCGCCAGAACTTCACACTCGCGTGCCGAAAGCACGGCGGCTGCTGCCGGCTGCACGGTTGGCCGGCTCTGATGCGCCAATTGGTGGAACAGCTTGCCCGTCATGGCCCGCGAAATTGGGGTCTCTCCCAATGCAAGGCCGCGTAATTGCTGAAAGAGGGCTTCTGGCCGGAGATCTTTGAGCAAATACCCATCCGCCCCGGAGCGCACGGCGTTTGTCAAGTCTTGTTCATCTCCAGAAACGGTCAGCATCACCACCCGCACATCTGGCATCTGGGTTTTGATGCGCTGGGTGGCTTCCAGCCCATCGCATTTGGGCATGCGAATGTCCATCAACACCAGGTCTGGACGCAACAACCGTGTTTGCTTGATTGCCTCCAGCCCGTCCGCTGCCTCACCTACTACCTCGAAATCAGGCTGGGCGTCGAGCAACTGGGCCACTCCCTTACGGAACAGCAAATGGTCGTCCACCAGTAAAATACGCAGTGATCCCATCGTTTCCCAATTATACACACAATGGTGACTTGCACAACGTCTCGAACCGGCTCGCTAGAGAAGCAACCTCCTACTTGTAATTGACTACCGGACACTTTTTCAAAGAGGCCAAAATCAGTTACACAGAGAGCGCAGAGAAGGCACAGAGATACACTGAGATGTTGAAATAAAGAGTCGCTTCGTACTAGCAGATTCCTGCAAAGAATTTCTGTGCCTGCCTGTCGGCAGACAGGCGTCTCTGTGAATCCTCCGTGAATCTCTGTGTAACAGAAACTTGGCAAAAGTGTCCGG
>QMOE01000186.1 GCA_003648125.1 Chloroflexota bacterium | reverse complement strand
GCTGGACCTTGTCCTGCCCGAAGAAGCGGACCGCAACGCCGCCGCCCGGAAAGGAATCGAAGCCGCGGCGCGGCAAAGACCGGTCGCTTTTTTCACCGACTCCGCCCGCCAACTTGTCCAGCCTGGCAATTTCGAGGATGATCTGCCCCAGATCCGCGACTGCGACTGGGTGATCGAGGCCGTCGTCGAAGACCTGCAGATCAAGCGCGATATCTGGCGCCGGGCCGAAGAGTTTCTCCGGCCGGAGGCGATTCGCTCGACTAACACCAGCGGCATCCCGCTGGCCAAGATCGCCGAGGGGTTCAGCCCGGAGTTTCAGCGCTGCTTCCTGGGGACGCATTTCTTCAACCCGCCCCGCTACCTCAAGTTGCTAGAGGTTATTCCCCACGAGACGACCGCGCCCGAGATCGTCGAGTTTATGAAGGAATTCGGCGCGCGGACGTTGGGCAAAGGAGTGGTGATCTGCAAAGATACGCCCAACTTTATCGCCAATCGCTTTATCTCGGTCGTTGGGGCCTATACGCTGAACTATGCGCTGGATAACGGCTTTACCGTCGAGGAAGTGGACAGCCTCACCGGGCCGACCGTCGGCCACCCCAAGACGGCAACGTTCCGGCTGTACGACTTGGTGGGCATTGACGTGATGGCCCACGTCAACTCTAACCTCTACCCGGCTATCGCCAACGACCCCTACCGCAAGGAATTGGTACACGAAAAGAGCACGGCCCTCATCGAGGCGATGGTGGAGCGCAAGTGGTTGGGCAACAAGACCAAGCAGGGCTTTTACAAGCGGGTGCAAACTGAGGAGGGCCGCCAATTCTGGGTGCTGAACCCAGAGACGATGGAGTACCAGCCGCCGACCAAGGTGCGCTTCGAGTCGGTGGGCAAGCACCGCAAGGTGGAGGATACGGGCGAGCGCATCAAGCTGCTGTGCGCCGAGGACGACCGGGCTGCCAAGTTCATCTGGGCCACCACTGCCTTTGGCCTCAACTATGCCGCCAGCATCATCCCCGAGGTCGCCGACGACATTCTCTCGATTGACAATGCCAACAAGTGGGGCTTTATGCACGAGCTGGGCCCGTTCGAGATTTGGGACGCGCTGGGCGTGGCCGAATCGGTCGAGCGCATGGAGGCGGAGGGTATGACCGTCACGCCCTGGGTCAAAGAGATGCTGGCCGCCGGACACACCACTTTCTACGAGAAGAAGAACGGCAAGCTGTATTACTATGATCCGCTCAGCAAGGGGTATGTCGCCGTCGCGGATGATTCCAGGGCTATCGTCATCAAGGATGTGAAAGCGGAGGAGCAGCGCATCATCGCCAGCAATCCCAGCGCCAGCCTGCTGGATATGGGCGACGGCGTGCTGGGCCTCGAGTTCCACTCCAAGATGAACGCCCTGGACACGGACATTTTCAAGATGATGGAGCGAGCCAGGGAGGAGTTGGACAAGGACTGGGTGGGACTGGTCATCGGCAACCAGGGCAAGAATTTCTGCGTGGGGGCCAACATCTTTGTGGTCGCCGTGGCCGCACAGCAGGGCGAGTGGGAGCAGCTAGAGGCGGTAATCAAGCAGGGACAGAACGCGCTGATGGCTTTCCGCTACAGCCCCAAGCCAGTGGTCAGTGCGCCGTTCGGCATGGCGCTGGGCGGCGGGGCCGAGGTGACGATGGGCGCATCGGCGGTCTGCGCGGCGGCCGAGTTGTACATCGGTCAGGTGGAGGCGGGCGTGGGACTGGTGCCATCCGCCGGAGGGTGCAAGGAACTGGTGCGCCGTGTCATATCGCCGGTGATCAGGAACACTCCCAGCGCCGATCCGCTCCCCTTTATGCAGCAGATATTCGAGAGAATCGCCATGGCCAAGGTCAGCGCCAGCGCGGTGGAGGCCCAGCAGTGGGGCTTTCTCGCTCCCGCAGACCGCATCGTGATGAACTCGGATCACTTGTTGCACGCGGCAAAGCAGATGGTGCTAGAGATGGCCGCTGCTGGCTATCGCCCGCCGGTGCGGGGCAAGGAAATCTGGGCCATGGGCGCCAACGGTCTGGCCGCACTAGAGATAATGGTCTGGAGCCTGAAGGAGGCCGGCTACGCCTCCGAGCACGATGCCCTCATCGCCAACAAGACGGCCTACATTCTCTGCGGCGGCAAGCTCACCAGGCCACAGTGGGTAGACCCGCAGTACATCCTCGACCTGGAGCGGGAGGCGTTCCTCTCGCTGCTGGGTGAGCAAAAGACACTCGATCGCATCTGGAACATGCTGAATACAGGCAAGCCGCTGAGAAATTAGGAGGAATGGAGAGATGACGAAAGAAGCAGTGATCGTATCCGCTGCCCGGACCGCCGTGGGCCGGGCCAAGCGGGGGACGTTGGTGGACGTGCGGCCCGACGAGATGGCCGCGGTGGTGATCAAAGCGGCGCTCGACCGTGCCGCGCCGGTCAAGGCCGAGGACGTGGAAGACGTGATCATGGGGTGCGCCTTCCCGGAGGGGGAGCAGGGGATGAACGTGGCCCGCGTCGCGCTGTTGCGGGCGGGGCTGCCCTACACTGTGCCGGGGATGACCGTCAACCGCTTTTGCTCCTCCGGCTTGCAGACGATTGCCATCGCCGCCCAGCAGATCATGGCCGGCTTTGGCACCTGCATCATCGCTGGCGGCACCGAGTCTATGAGCATGGTGCCGATGACCAGCAACAAGTTCGCGCCCAACCCCTGGCTGGCCGAGAACTACCCCGAGCCTTATTGCAGCATGGGACAGACGGCCGAGAACGTGGCCCGTAAGTATGGCATCAGCCGCGAGGAACAGGACGAGTTCGGTTACCGCAGCCACATGCGGGCCATCGCGGCCCAGGATGCGGGCAAGTGGGTGGACGAGATCGTGCCGCTAGAGATCGAGCAGGTGGTGATGGAGAACGGCAAGTCCACGACCCGCGCGTTTGTCTTTGACGCCGACGAAGGCCCCCGGCGCGGCACGACGGTGGAGGCGATGGCGAAACTGCGCCCGGCCTTTTCACCCACCGGAACCGTGACCGCTGGCAATTCGTCGCAAATGTCCGATGGCGCGGCGGCGGTGATGGTGATGGAGCGGGGAAAGGCGGAATCGCTGGGCCTCAAGCCTCTGGTGCGCTTTGTGGGCTACGCGGTGGGCGCCGTCCCGCCAGAGTTGATGGGCATCGGGCCGACCGCCGCTGTGCCCAGGGTGCTGGAACTGACAGGACTGTCGCTGGACGACATCGGCCTGATCGAGTTGAACGAGGCGTTCGCCTCCCAGTCGCTGGTCGTCATCCGCGAGTTGGGGCTGGACGAGGAGATCACCAACGTCAACGGTGGAGCAATTGCGCTGGGTCACCCCCTGGGCTGCACCGGAGCCAAGCTCACTGTGCAGATGATCAACGAGATGAAACGGCGCGATGTGCGGTTCGGGTTGGTCACCATGTGCATCGGCGGTGGCATGGGCGCGGCCGGCATCCTGGAGAACCTGGTGTAGGGGCAGGCCTCGCGCCTGCCCAATGGAGGTGTGATATGATTGACTTTTCTTTGACCGACGAACAAAAATACATCCGCAAGCTGGCGCGTGATTTTGCCCGCAAGGAGATGGCCCCTCGCGCCGAGCATTACGATGAGATCGCCGAGTATCCCTGGGAGGTGATCGAAAAGGCACACAGGGCCGGTTTGCTCAACGTCATCATCCCAGAGTCGGTGGGGGGCGTCGGCGCGGGTTCAGTGGAAGAGTGCCTGGTGGCCGAAGAGCTATTCGCCGGAGATGCGGGAATGGGCACAGCTATACTGGCTAACAACCTGGGACTGGCGCCCATCGTCGCCACCGGCACCGAGGAGCAGCAGGAGAAATTCCTGACTCCGTTCCTGGAAAAGCCAATCATGGCCGCTTTTTGCCTCACCGAGAGCGGCGCCGGCTCCGACGTGGCGAACCTGCGCACCTCGTGGCGGCGCGACGGCGACGAGTACGTGATCAACGGCAGCAAGATGTTTATCACCAACGGCGGTGTGGGTTCGCTCTACACCGTCTTTGCGACTGCCGAGCCGGGCAAGCGTAACTATCGCGCTTTCAGCGCCTTTATCGTCCCCCGCGATACGCCTGGCGTCTCGACCGGCAAGAAGGAAAACAAGATGGGCCAGCGCTGCTCCGATACCTCGGAGGTGATTTTCGACGAGGTGCGTGTCCCGGCCGGTAACTTGTTGGCTCAGGAGGGGGCGGGGTTCAAAGTCGCTATGAAGACGCTGGACAAGAGCCGGGCCGGGATCGCCGCCAGCGCGGTCGGCATCGCTCGCGCGGCGATGGAGGCCGCCATCGAGTATGCAAAGGAGCGGCAGACCTTTGGCAAGCCGCTGGCCGGTCATCAGGCGATCCAGTTCATGCTGGCCGATATGAAGATCAAGATCGAGACGGCGCGTCTCATCACCTGGAAGGCGGCCTGGCTGGCCGACCAGGGATTGCCGAACAATCTGGAATCGTCCATTGCCAAGTGTTACTCCACCGACATCGCCATGCAGGTGACGACCGACGCCGTGCAGATATTTGGCGGCTACGGCTATAGCAAAGAGTACCCGGTGGAGCGGTACATGCGCGACGCCAAGTTGATGCAGATTTACGAGGGGGCCAACCAGATTCAGCGCATGGTTATCTCGCGCAACGTTCTCAAGTGATGCGCCGAGTCTTTGGCCCATAATCCTAAAACTAATGCGGCTTGGACAGAATTGCCAGAGGCCAGGTTTTTTTGAAAAACCTGGCCTCTTTTTTGGCTCTCCAGGAGACAGTCTGGACGCTTGACAACTTACCCTACGTCAGCAGCCTGTTTCCCAATTGCTTGATCAGCAGCCAGGTCCGCCAGAAAGCGACCGCGGCCATTCCGTGGGCCAGCACGGCAAAGAGGGGCGGCGTCTGGTGGGTGTAATAAGTCCAGCACAACCGAGTGGTGCCCCAAAGCTCCAGAAAGTAGCCCAGGCCCGCTCCGGCGGCGAACGTCAGCACCGCCAAGCGGTGGTCGGTTGGAGTGAGGGTCAGCAGGGCGCACAAGAGCAGCGCCATCAAGGTGAGGGATTTGCCCCGCGTTGGCCAGACAAAGGCCAACAGCAGTGCGTAGAACGTGGGAAAGATCAACCAGTACAGGAGGGGTGCGGTGGAACGCCGTGCGGGCACACGCCGCGCCAGACGTTGCAGCAGGCGGGTCAAGCGGTCAATGGACAGGCTGGCGATGGGCCAGGCCGGGATGATCCACAGCGGGGGGCGCTCGCTGGTGTAATAGACCCACAGATTGGTCTGGGTGCCCCAACTTTCGATCACCAACCCGCCGACCAGTCCCACAAAGATGATCAGCGTGTCTGCTTTCAGGTCGGCCCCGGCCATAATCAAGAGCGACATGACGGCAAAATCGAACAGCAACAGCCAATCCATCTGGGGCCACAGGGGGCGGGACCAGTCAATGTATGAGAGGGCGTCTTTCGCCAGCGGCCACCACACCACTATGATTACGAGCAGAATGGCCGCAAAGCTGCTCATCAGAACGTAGCTTGATTTCGTCCAGCCCAGGGTCGCGGTCAGACGGCGTCGGAGGGTCGTTCGGTTTCTGTTCATCTGATTCTCTGCATCAGGGCCGAATTTTTAACCGCAGCCGGCGCAGCAATCTTTTCAGCGGCCCGCCCGTCACCTGCCCTGGTGTCACGTCTCGCCCTTGCTCCTGATTGCCGTAGACGTCGTAATGCACGATCTC
>QMOE01000185.1 GCA_003648125.1 Chloroflexota bacterium | reverse complement strand
AGACGGGCCAGGTCGGGGTCCAGCGGTAATTGCGCCAGCAACGGCACTCCCAGTTGATTCGCCGTGCGCATGGCCTGGCTGGGGCCAAAGACCTCGATCCGCTCGCCACATTGGGGGCAGGTAAGGTAGCTCATATTCTCCACCAGGCCCACCACGGGCGCATTCAAATGTTGAGCCATCTTGGCCGCCTTGCGCACCACCATCCCGGCTAAATCCTGCGGCGATGTGACCAGCACTATTCCATTGAGCGGGATAGACTGCATCACCGTCAGCGCGGCGTCGGAGGTGCCAGGGGGCAAATCCACGATCAGATAGTCCAGATCGCCCCAAAAGACCTCACTCCAGAATTGCTTGATGGCGCTGCTGATGAGCGGGCCGCGCCAGATGACGGCCTCGTCCTCGTTGGGCAGCAACAAATTGATGGACATTACCTTGACACCGGCAGAGGTTTCAGCGGGGAGGATACCCGTCGGACTCATTAGTGGCGGCTGATGCAGACCAAACATCTTGGGGATGCTGGGCCCGGTGATATCAGCATCAAGCACACCCACCCGTTCTCCCCGACGATGCAACGTCGCCGCCAGCAGCGCCGCCACCGACGATTTACCAACTCCGCCCTTCCCACTCAGCACGGCCACCACGTTAGCAATCTTGTTCGCGGACTGCGCTGGCTTGGGGCCGCCCTCGGATGCGGTCATGAACGCGGCCCGCTCCTTCTGGTTCATCTCGACCAGATTGACTTGAACCTGCAAACTTGGGTCTAATTTCGTGACTGCTTCCTCGACCATGCGCACCAGGTCGTCTTTGATTGGGATTTCCGCGAAAGGCAGTGCCAGCGCAAGCGTGACTTGCTTATCCTCGACGCTCACGTTCTTGATCATCCCCAATTCGACCAGGTTACTCTTGATCTCGGGGTGCATCACCTCTCGCAAGGCGTCAAAAACCTGTTTATCTGTGATCATTTACTTTCTTCTCCTTCAGTGAGATTGTGTTATTGTCGCCCTTGGTTTGACCCTCGGGCGGATGTACAAGGGTGTGAATTTCAGTCCGAAACCGCTCCTCGTCGTATGACGGCACGCCGTACATAGATTCAAGAAAGGCGCGCACTCGGGTCACCCCTTGTCTCCAACTCACGACCATTCCTCCCGCATCATCGTCAGCAGGCGCTTGCCCGGTATCTGGCGGAAGGTGGCCCCCTGGCTCACGGCCCGTAGCGCGGCCGGCGCGTCCACCACCAGCGTCCCGGCGACCGCGTCCACGCGGTAATCGAACAACGCCAGCGTAAGCGGAGCACTGCCGCCGAGGAGGATGACAAAGGCATCGGGACGGCACAGGCCGATCAGCCCGTCAAAAGTGTGATTGATCAACGATGTGCCTGTCAGCGCCACCACATCCGCCTGGGGCAGTATCTCGGCCGCTCTCACGGCGGGCACATCACCGGAGCGAGGGTTGAGCTCCAACACCCAGCACTCGCCCGCCGCCTGCCGCACCCGCTCGACGAAGGGAAAGTGGCCCACAATCGCCACCCGCCGGCCCGCTCCCCGCTCTATAATCACATCCTCGGCGTTGACCTCGATGCAACTCTCCACCTTTACATTCAGCAGCGCGTTAAAGGCCGCCATCCCGATACTGGCCTCCAGCGTGCTCGCGGAGCAAAGCCACTCGGCCAACTCTCGCCCGCTGCGCTCCAAAAGACGGCCCGCTTGAGGAACCGGTGGGCCGCCGGGATGAGTGACCGGTCGCAGTGTCGAGGCCAACCCACAGCGAGGTGGGTCCGTATCCAACACCACCGCCGTCCAGAAAGCCCCCACCAACACTTGACGCACCGGCGCGTCGGCCTTGAGGCTTTCTAGCAATCTCTCAATGGTGTTCACCGTCGCCTTCCTCCATATGCCGGGTATAAGCACTCACAAAGTGCTCGATCATCCCCCGCGTCTCCTGTAAATCCTGTGTCCACCAACTCAACACCTCATCCCCCAGAGCAGCAAGATGGTAGACCCGGCGAGGTGGCCCCTGGGTTCGCTCCTCGTCCCAGGCCGAGCTGACCCAGCCTCTTGCTTCCATATCTCGCAATGCCCGGTAGACCATGCTGGAGTTCAAGTCCCCCAGCCCAAACTCTCCCAACTGTTCCAGAAGCGTGTAGCCATGGGCCGGGCCACGGTGTAAGAGCAGGAGCAATGTCGGCTCCAGAAATCGCACCGTCCGGCGGGAGCAACCCTGTTGTCGCCATCTTCGCCCCCGTCCCTGTCCTTGCCCTTGCATCCCTCGCCTCCAGTGGTAGAGTATATCACACTATGTGCAAACTGTCAATAGCCAACTTGTCTATAGATAACACTCGTCTTGCCCATTTTAATTCGGCTTGTCCCTCCTGACCCTTTGTGGTATCCTTAAATGCCCAAGACCGGGGTACCTTGTGTGGATGGACAAGCGAAAATACGAGCTGATCAAAATATGCCCCCCCTGAAAAAAGGTCATCTAACCACAGAGGATACGGAGAAAATTTGATGTTTAGTTCAAGAAAATTTCACTTTGCGCGCCAAAAAGTTAATTTTTTCAAGGCCAAGTTTAAAATCTCTGTGTCTCTGTGGTGAAATTCCTAGTTTTTCCAGTAGGGTCAAATATGAAATTGGCAAAGGAAATTCGCAAACGGCTGGATATTCTGTGGAGCAGGCTCACTCGGCAAGGGCTGCGCGTGACGGAACTGTGGGCCGCCGATCACCTGGTGCGCATTATCACCGGCGCGCCTATCCGCAGCGTGAGCCAGATCACGCCACAACTGCACGTAGGCGGGCAGTACCGGCGACGCGGATGGCCCCGACTGGCGGCACGGGGCATCACGGCCGTGGTCAACCTGCGGGAGGAGTTCGACGACAACGACGCCGGCATCGCCCCACCCCATTACCTATACCTGCCGGCGGCCGACGACCATCCCCCGACACTGGAGCAGTTGCGCGAGGGAGTGACATTCATAAATGGAGAGGTCGCCCAGGGCGGCGGAGTCTACGTCCATTGCGGGGCCGGGGTGGGCCGCGCGCCGACGATGGCCGCCGCTTACCTGGTCAGCACCGGCCTGACGCCCGACCAGGCGTGGGCCAGCATCCGGGTGGTGCGCCCCTTCATCCGCCTCAAGCCAGCGCAGGTGGCGCAGGTCGAGCGTCTGGCAGAGACCCTGCGGGTTTTCTAAGACAGAAAAGGAGACGTTGCCATGCCCATCGTCGTCATTAGCGATACAACTCAGAATCTCAAATCCGCGCTGGAAGAGATATTTGCCCCGCACGGCGGCGTCGAGAGTGTGATTCCTAAAAATGGCGGAACCATCTACATCAAGCCCAACGGCATCCACTTTACCCCATACGCGCACACCGACCCCGCTGTCCTCGAAGCGCTGCTGGCCTATCTGCGCGATCACGGCTACACCCGGTTGGCGGTGATGGAGAGTTGCACCGGCGGCAACTTTACGCGGCTGGTGTACAAAGTCACCGGCTATGCCAAAATCTGCCGCCGCTACGGGGCCGAGCCGGTCTACCTGGACGAGGGGCCTACGGCGGAGGTGGACTTGCGTGACGGCACCCGCGCCCACGTCTCCCGCCGCCTGCGCGACGAGATCATCCAACGAAATGGCAATTTCTATCTCAGCTTGCCCAAGCTCAAGACCCACTCGATGGCGACGGTGACGCTGGGAGTCAAGAACCAGCAGGCGTTCCCCGTGGACGCCGACCGGATGAAGCAACACAGCCACGAAACACTCCATCGCCGGCTGGCCGCGCTCTACGCTCTCACCCGGCCCGACTTTTGCATCGTCGAGGGGTTGACGGCTACCGCTCACGGTCACTTTCCCATCACGGCGCTGCTGGAAGAATATCTCGTGCCGATGAACATTCTCATCGGCGGGCCAGACACATTGGCGGTGGACGTGGTGGGGGCGCGGGTGCTGGGCTATAGCCTGGAGGAGGTCGAGCACCTGCGGCTGTGCGCCGAGTGGGGGTTGGGCGAGGGGAGACTGGCGCACATTGACGTGCGCGGCGTGGAACTGAGCCGCTTCACCGAGCGGCTTCCTCATACCATGCTGGGCCGCTTCCACCCCGACGTGCGCTGGGTGGTCGGCCGCACGAAGGCGTGTGTGGAGGGCTGCCGGGGGAACTCGGAGGCCACCCACGAGATGCTCTACAACGACTACCACGGCCAGGGGGGCTGGACGCTGGTCTGCGGCTCCGGCTTCGAGGAGGCCGACCTGGACAACCTGCCGGGCGACATCCTGATCGTGGGGCCATGCGCGTGCGCGGAAGTGGGCGACACATTAGCCCAACGCTACCCCGACCGGCGCATCTACCGGGTGGAGGAGCACAACGACCTGATGACCAACACCCGCTACCAGGCCCGTCTGATGGGCGTGACTCCGGTAAAGATGGTGCCGCTGAACCCGCTCGTCTCCGCCTTCACGCTGGCTCAAGCCAAGCTGCACGGACTGACAGCGCGGGTGCCGCCGCTGCTGGGATAAACCCAATGTCATCAAGAGAACGGATGCGTCATTACGAGCCTTCGATACCTCAGGATGAACCCCGCAAAGCAACCTCCCGCCGTAACTACTCAGCCTCTGTCATTGCGAGGACGCTTTTTGCCCGAAGCAATCTCCTCTTTCGGGTGGTCACGAGCAGGAGATTGCTTCGCTACGCTCGCAATGACGGGTATGGAAGCTGGTTTTGGCTCATTCCAAGCACCCACCTGAACAATTACAAGATACCTACATCTTTTTCCCCTACCTGTGTGATTCGTGTTCTACCGCACCAGCACTCTTTGATAAACACCCAACGTCTCGCGGGCGGCCTTTTCCCAGGTAAAGTGGGCCGCCTGTGCCAGCCCCAACTCCCGCATCCGCTCGCGCAGCGGCTCATCCGTCAGCGCGCGGGCCAGCGCCTGAGCGATGTCGTCGGGGTCGTCTGGATCCACCAGCAGGCCAGCTTCCCCCACCACCTCCGGCAGCGAGGCCCGGTCGGCGACGACGACCGGCGTGCCACAGGCCATGGCCTCCAAAGCCGGCAGCCCAAATCCCTCGTAGAATGAGGGTGTCGTCAGCACACCGGCTCCGTTGTACAATTCCACCAAGTCGGCATCCGGCACATTGTGGAGAAAACATACTTGCCCGGTGAGGGCCAGTTTCTCGACCTGCTCAAAAATCTCGTCATATAGCCAACCCTTGCCGCCGATCAGCACCAGCGGCGCACCCGTCGCCCGCGCATCGAGCAGCGAGCGATAAGCCTGCAACAGGCCCGGTATATTCTTGCGCGGCTCTAGCGTCCCCACGCAGAGCAGATAGCCCGGCTCTAAATCGTACCGCGCGGCGACTTGCCGGGTTTGCGCCTCCGACAGCGGGCGGAAGGCCGGATCGGCCGCCAGATGCACGACCGTGATTTTCTCCGGCTCCACGTCCAGCAGCGAGATCAGATCAGCTTTGGTGGCGCGCGAATCTGCCATGATGTGATCGGTACGGCGCACCGCCCACTTGATCTGCTGGTTGTAATAGCGATGGCTGGCGGCGGTGAGAAACTGCGGATAATAGATAAAATTCAGGTCGTGGACGGTGATCACCGAGCGGCGATAGCCAAACGCGGGAGGGATGAAATCTGGGCTGTGGAGCAGGTCGAGCCGCAGACGCGCCGCCTCCGCCCCCAGCATCCAACGTTCCAGCCGATGGTGTGAGGGGGTCCAGCAGGCAATAGGGCGAAAATTGGGGCCGGGCGCGGGCGGGGTGCGATCCTT
>QMOE01000184.1 GCA_003648125.1 Chloroflexota bacterium | reverse complement strand
TCTTGGCAAGTTGGCAACTTGCCCTACGTCAACAATTCCTGTTTTGCAACCGCGCTGTACCGCCTTTGTCATTGCGAGCCGCCGCAGGCAGCGAAGCACCGCCACGCCTGCCACGAGTACTCGCAGTGGAGTACTCGCGGTGGCAATCTCCTATGATACTATTTGGGGATTGCTTCGGGCTAAAAGCGCCCTCGCAATGACAAAGGGATGGATTCTCTCAAAAAACCTCTGTGTGTCTCGGTGAATTCTCCGTGAATCTTTGTGTAATCATACACCCTGGCAAAAGTGTCCGGTAGTGAATAGGAGAGGAAACACTTCCAATGAACAAACCAAAGGCTGACCCAATTCCCTGGCTACTGGAACGGGAGAACCCATCGGCTCGCTACCTCACGCTGCGCCACCTGCTCGATAGCGGTGAGCGGGATTCCCAAGTCGCAGAGGCGCGGGCGGCAATTCCGACCTGGCCGCCGGTGCAGGAGATTCTATCGCTGATGGATCCGCTGGACTTTTGGGGGCGGGCCGAGAAACCCTTTTACGGCGGCGCGGTGGGCACGCACGCCACGCTCAGCCTGCTCGCCGAGTTGGGTATGAGGCGCACGCCGCAAATCGAGGCCGCCTGCGAGAATCTATTTGAGCACGGCCAGCACAAAAACGGCGGCTTTACCTACGACGGCACGCCAGGGTGTATCTTTCTCTGTTACACCGGCAAAGCCATCTCCACGCTCATCCACTTTGGTTATCGGGATGATCCGCGCCTGGAACGCGCGCTGGAATACCTGGTCGCGCGCAGCGCCACACCCGGCGGCCTGACCTGCCCCTACGCCGACGGCGAGGAATGTCAGTGGGGCATCACAAAAGCGTTGGGCGCGTTCACCGCGCTGCCCGCCGCCAATGACGGCCAGACGCGCGCCATCAAAACCCTGGCCGATGCGGTACTCGATCACAAGTTCGACCTCGGAGGGCACGACTCCCGCTGGCTCAACTTTGGTTTTCCCCTCGATTACCAGTCTGACCTGGTGGAACTGGGCGACATTCTGACACGCCTCGATTACGGGACCGATCCACGCCTGAAGCGACTGCTGGAAATAGTGCTGGCGGCCCAGACCAGCGACGGGCGCTGGCTCAAGCAGTACGGCACCCGCGTTTTCCAGGTGGAAAAGAAAGGGCAGCCCAGCAAATGGGTCACCATCCGCGCACTGCGGGCGTTCAAACAGGCACGGCGCTCCACGATGGAGGCTGACCGGGCCAGTCTGCGGTAAACGGCGGTTAGTAAACCCGCCCTACAGGAACGTCAAAATGGGAAAAGCTGACCAGAAAATCATACCTCACCGTTACCAGGTCGTCCCGCGCACGCTGTGCTTTATCACCCACGGCGATGACGTCCTGCTGCTCAGAGGAGCAGCCGATAAGCGCATCTGGCCCAACCTGTACAACGGCGTCGGCGGGCACGTGGAGCCGGGCGAGGACGTCCGCACCGCCGCCCAGCGCGAGATTCGGGAGGAGACCGGGCTGGATGTACGCGACCTGCGGCTGCGGGGAGTGATCAACATACCCGTAGAGAGCGACACGGGCATCTTACTTTTTGTCTTTACCGCCACTGCCACCGGGCGCGACGTTTGTCCATCAAGCGAGGGTACGCCAGAATGGATAGCTCACGACCGGCTAGCCGGGCTGGCCCTGGTGGAAGACCTCCCCACCCTACTTCCCCGCGTGCTGGCGATGGAGCCAGACGATCCCCTCTTCTTTGCCCACTATCGCTACGACGAACAGGATCGGCTCAATATAAACTTTGCCCCACCGATGTAGTCACCCTGACTTGTCGTAAGGGCAGTGCCTCGCCCCTCCTCGGCTCCTCGGCGGGGAACACCCGCGCTTCTGGGCAAGATCCGCCACCTGACGCAAAAATTTGACGCGCGCTATGCAACCGTTTTCCTATTGACTACCCGCGCTGCTTGTGATACACTAATTTACAATGCAGCAGGAAAACCGCCCGCCACGCCGCGATATCAACACCCCGCCGCTGGAAACGGGGGTTAGTTTCCTAACCCTGGCCGCCATCGCCATCCTGGGAGCGGCCGGCGTATTGCTTATCAAGGGGCAGAGCGTCGTTATTCCATTAGCCTGCCTGCTCGCCATTGGCCTGGTACTCAACCTGGCGCTCTTCAGGCTGGAGCGTCGGCACGGCCCCTCCCATTTCTGGGAATGGATCGCTCGCCTGGGCAACCTGGCCCTGATCACGGCTGGCCTGCACTACTCGTGGGGATTATCCAGCATCTACCTCCCGCTATATGCCGTCTACGTCGTGACGGGAGCCACGCGCTATGGCCGCCAAGGAGCTATGCGGTGCGTCGTGCTCTCGGTGGTTTCATTGCTGGCGCTGCTGGCGATGGGAGGCTCGTTAGCCCTGGAGCCGCTGGTACGCCTGGCGATCAACGTTGGGTTGGTGATGCTAACCGGCGCGATAGCTGGGTCGCTGGGGCAGCAACGCATTGACGCTGTGCAGGCCGCCGAGCGCCACGCCGAGGAACTGGCAGTCTTAAACGAGATAGGACGCACCATCAACGCCCGCCTCGACGTGGATCATCTCCTGGGTGAAATCCGCCGCCAGGCCGGGCTGCTGATGGACACGAGTAACTTTTACGTCGCCCTGCTGGACGATGAAACAGGGCGACTTGACTTTCCCCTCCTCTATCGCAACGGTCAGCGAGAAAAAGTGATTCCCCAGAGCCAGGATGAGAAATTCACCGCGCGCGTCATTCAGACACGGGAACCGCTGCTACTGGCCCGCGTGCCAAAAGATGACGCTCACCGCCGCTCCTGGCTTGGGGTACCAATGATCGTGGGGGAGAAAGTGATAGGCATCATCACGGTTCAGAATTACGACCAGCCCAACGTTTTCGATAGCGGCGACGTGGAAATCATGCAAACAATCGGGGCGCAGGCTGCCATAGCACTGGAGAACGCCCGGCTGTACCAGGAAACCCGCCAGCGGGCCGAGCAACTAGACCACGCCTACAAAGAACTAGAGGCCCTTGACCAGCGCAGAATCAAGTTCATTCAGAACACCTCCCACGACTTGAGGGCGCCACTAACGTTCATCACAAGTTATATCGAACTGGTACTTGAGGAAGAGTTAGGTCCTATTACAGAGCGTCAGAGAAAAAGTTTAAAGATCGTACTGGACAAAGCCAACCTGCTGGCTCGGATGGCAAAAGAAATCGTCATGCTGGAGCGCCCACAACTTGACCCTGATACATTGATACCCACTTCACTGCCCCACCTGGCACGGGCCGCGCTGCAAAGCGCGGAAGCAGCAGCCCAGGCTGCTCACATCACTCTCCGCACCGAAATAACTGGCGACATTCCTCAAGCGTTCGTCTCTCCCCAGCAATTGATGCACGTCTTTGATAATCTACTCAGCAACGCCATCAAGTACAGTTCAGATGGAGGCACGGTGACTCTGAGTATAAAGAATGTAGGCGATGCCATCCAGGTAGCAGTGCAGGACGAGGGCATTGGCATTTCCAAAGAGGATCAAGCTCGCATCTTTGAACGTTTCTACCAGGTGAACCCCGCCGCGAACCTCACCAGTCCCTACCACTCCGACAGTTTTGGACTGGGGCTGGCGATTGTCAAAGAAATAGTCGAGGCTCACGGTGGACAAGTCTGGGTAGAAAGCGAACCAGGCCAGGGAAGCAACTTTTACTTTACCCTGCCAAAGAGAACAAATATGGTAACTGCTCAGGTGCCCGGCACTGGCAGTTACAAATCTTGAATCATTCACAAGGAGTGAATATCATGAACATCGGCTTCAAGACCCAATGCGTGCCCAGTTACAGGCTTTTGACCGAAGAGCAGATCAAGGAGATTCACCGCGCCAGCCTGGAAATCCTGGAAACCGTCGGCGTTCGAGTGGCCCACGAGGAAGCCGTCCAACTCCTGCGGGATGCCGGATGCAGGGTCAAAGAGAACAACGTCGTCCAGTTCCCCAACTGGTTGGTGGAAGAGTGCATCCGCAGCACCCCCTCCCGCATCACGATGTACAACCGGAAGGGGGAGGAAGCCATGCGGTTGGAGGGGCGCAACATCTACTTTGGGTTAGGGACAGATTTGATCAGCACGCGCGATTTGGAGACGGGCGAGACCCGCCCCTCGCGCCTGCAGGACGTAGCCAACGCGGCCACGGTTGCGGACTATTGCGCGGAGGTTGACTTTATCGCCTCTTATGCCCTGCCGGGCGACGTGCCGATCAACACGATGTACGTCGAGTGCGTTAAAGCGATGATGGAGCACTCGATCAAGCCAATCTTTTTCACCGCGGCAGGGCGGGAGGATTTGGCCGTCGTCATCGAGATGGCGGCGGCTGTGGCCGGGGGAGAGGACACGCTGCGCGAGAAACCCTTTCTCATCCACTACTCCGAGCCGACCGCCCCGCTGACCCACTCGCGCGGCGCGGTGAACAAGCTCTTTTTCTGCGCCGAGAAGGGGATTCCGATTTGCTACACTCCCGGCGATAGCATGGGGGGCAGCACCCCGGTGACACTGGCCGGTGGCATCGTCCAGGCTACCGCCGAAGCGCTGAGCGGGATCGTGCTGCACCAGGTCAGGGCCAAGGGAGCGCCCATCATCTCTGGATTCGCGCTCGTGCCCCTGGATATGAAGAGCGGTATCTTTTCCTACGGCGCGCCCGACTTCCGGCTGACCAATTCCGCCTTTGCCGACATCTTTCACTATTACGGGCTTCCCATGTGGTCAACCGTCGGCAGCGACGCTCACACCCTCGACGCGCAGGCCGCTATGGAGCACACCTTCGGCACTCTGCTGGCCGCGCTGGACGGGGCCAACCTGATCCACGACATCGGCTACATGGGCCAGGGACTGCTCGGCAACCCGGCCGCCATCGTCACGTGCGACGAAATCATCAGCTACGTCAAGCGCATCATCCGAGGCTTTGATATGAACCGTGAGATGATGGCCGTTGACCTGATCCGGCAGGTGGGGCCGGCCGGCAATTTCCTGACCCAGCGGCACACCGCCGATCACTTTCGGCAAGAGCTGTGGCAACCCAAGTTCGTCAACCGCGACACACCCAAGGCATGGAAGAAAAAGGGCGGCCAGAGTTATGAGGAGATCGTGACCAAGAAGGCGCGGGAAATTCTCGCCACGCACCGGGCAGAGCCGCTGCCGGGGGAGGCGCGCCAAAAGATTGAGGAGATCGCCAACAAGGCGGAAAGAGAACTGGCAGATATACAGTTCGTGGCGTAGACAATCAGCCTGCGCTTTTGAGGGGCAAGAATTAACCTATCCGCTGGAGGAACAAAATGCGCAAGATTGATTTCAAAAAAGAGTGGAAGCATCTGTACCGGCCTTTGGCCAAAGAGTTCGAGGTGATTGACGCGCCGCCGATGCAGTTTCTGATGATTGACGGTCACGGCGATCCCAATACGGCGCAAGAGTACCAGGAGGCCGTCGAGGCGCTGTACAGCGTGGCCTACAAGCTCAAGTTTATGAGCAAGAAGGAAAAAGAGATGGATTACGTCGTCCCGCCGCTGGAGGGGCTGTGGTGGGTAGAGGATATGAACTCGTTCAGCACGGAAGACAAGAGCGCGTGGGACTGGACAATGATGATCATGCAGCCAGAGTGGATCACCCGGGAGATGTTTGAGGATGCGCTCAAACAGGTGGAGAAGAAGAAAAACCCGCCCGCGCTGCCAAAGCTCAGGCTGGAAGCGTACCACGAGGGTTTGTCGGTGCAGAT
>QMOE01000183.1 GCA_003648125.1 Chloroflexota bacterium | reverse complement strand
GCTCAGTACAAGGGTTTCGATACGCCTTCGGCTACTCAACCAGCGGTCGCTAGCCTTAGGTTGACGCGCATGGGTAAGAAACCCGCCCTACAGATTCGCGCCCCGGATTATTGAGATGATACATTTAATGTCTAGTTCAAGAAAATTTCACTTTGCGCGCCCAAAAGTTAATTTTTTCAAAGCCAAGTTTAAAATCTCCATGTCTCTGTGGTGAAATTCCTAGTTTTTTCAGTATAGTCAAGTATAGGTTTGAGAAGTATCATCTCAATAATCGGGCGTTCCTGACGTAGCCGCGCTTTCCATAGCGCGTTATGCCCGCGAGGTATGGAAACCTCGACTATGTTGCCCCAACTTTTTGAAAAGTTGTCACGAGTGCTTACACACCACCAAGAACAAAAATGTAGGTCACGTTTTTAACGTGATGACTCTGATCCGTCACGCTGCAAGCGTGACCTACAAAGTTGAGCCTATTTTCGAGGCAGATACGGTAGCAAAAGTCGGGTTTATTGCGTCTCTAGCTCTTCACACAATCGGTCCAACCCGGCTTTGATGCGGCGCTGGACCAGGCTGTTCTCGCCTTCGGGGATGGGGAAAAGATGTGAGAGGTCAGCCACTGCGGTTGCCTTATCCATCCCTGTCTGTCTGACCAGTGAGCGCGCCCGTCGGCGCGCCAGTGTGATGTACTCACCGAGCGATTTGGCGGCGGAATGGTCACAGAGCGGGCCGCGGCCGGGAACGATGATGGTATCGAAGAAACTAGGGCGCCGGATTGATTTCAGCGTGTTCAGCCATGCTTTTGTATCCGGCGCTGCACTCATGAAGGGATGATTCTCTGTTACCAGCAAATCGCCCGCAAAGAGCACATTGCGCTGCCGCAGGCGAATCCATGCGCTGCCCGGAGCGCCGCCCGCAACGCGCCAGACCGTCATGTCCGCGCCCCCCTTGTGCAGCGTCAGGCGATTGCTAAACATGACCTCCGGCAACACGATGCGCGTCTCTGACAAGCCGTCGGCTGCCTGCGGGTAACGACGCGCCCAGCCATCAATGACCCCACGCCAAAAGCCATCGGTATAGGCGACTGCCCGCTCGTAAGCTGCTCGACAGGCGACGATAGGAGCCTCGAGTAAACCTGCGCTCAGCAGCCGGTCAGGGTGAGCGTCAGTGAGCACCACGTACAAGATAGGTCTCCCGGCGGTTTCCTCAATCTGCTGCTTCCAATCGTGGGCATCTTGGGGCAAGGTCGGGGCATCCACGGCAATAACCCCAGCCGGCAAGATGATGAAACCGACGTTGACACCAGGGTATGTGGTTGAAACGTAGATATCAGGTGCGATTTTTTTCATAGATGGATTTCCCTTTTTTGGGCAGGCGCAAGGCTTGCCCCTACAATAGATCGGCTATAACGGCTTTGACGCGGGCCGGGTCGGTCACCGGAGCGCTGCCCTGGGCCAATCGAGGTTGCCCTCCACCTTTGCCTCCCAGGCGCGAGCAGGCCTCGCGGAGCAACGATGCCACGTCCAAATCTAGCCCCTCGGCGCAGGCAAAGCAGAGGTGCGCCCGCTCGCCGACGCCGGCCAATAAAGCAACCACGTCCGAGTTCCGCGCCAGTTCCTGAACCAAGCTGCGCAGTTCCCCCGGCTCACGTCCCTCCCAGACCCGCCACACCACGCGATATGGCCCGCGAGCGACGGCGGCTTTTGCCAGCTCGGCGGCCTCCATTTTCAGTGATCGCTTGCGCACGCGGCGCAGTTCCTGCCGTAGATGTTTGGCCTCGCCCTGCAGGCGCTCCACGGCTTGAGCCAGCTCCCAGTGGCCCACAGTCAGCAGACCGGACAGGCGGGTGGTCATCGCGTTCTTGTCCCGGTAATCGCGCCAGGCCCGGCCCCCGCACAGAAACTCGACCCGCGTCTCGTTCCCTCGATAATCGAGGCGCACGATTTTTATCAGGCCAATCTCGCCGCTACGGGCGACGTGCGTGCCGCCGCAGGGGTTCAGATCAAAGTTGACGATCTCTACGATGCGCACCGGCCCCTCCACGGTTGGCGGGCGACGCAGGGGCAGCGCTGCCAGCTCGTCCGGGCCGACGAAACGGACGCTGACCTGGCGGTTTTCCCAGACCACCCGGTTAGAGAGTTCCTCGACCTTTGCTGCCAACGTCGGATCGAGGCGGGGCACATTGATGTCTACTGTGCTCGTCTCTGCCCCCAGGTGAAATCCCACGGTGTCGGCGTCGAGCACCTGCTCAAAGGCGGCGGAAAGGATGTGTTGGCCGGTGTGCTGCTGCATGTGGTCAAAGCGGCGGGGCCAGTCTACCAGCCCCTCAACTTGGGAACGTTCGGGTTTCGGAAAATCCAAAAGGTCTACTCCAGAAAGGATATGGACGATGGCACCATCTTCCTCTCGCACGACGACATCGAGTACGGCCACTCCGCCCAGCGTGCCCCGGTCGGATGGCTGGCCGCCGGATGTGGGGTAAAAGGCGGTGCGGTCGAGCACGACTGCCGGATGGCCCTCCCAGGTCAACTGTTCGACTATGCGCCCGGAGAAACGCACACAGTACGAGTCTGTATAGTATAACCGCTCGGTCATTCGACATTCACCGGCAAGGTAAACCTGAACTGGCTGCCCTGGCCTATCTCACTCTCAACCCAGATGTGGCCTCCATGTGCCTCGACGGCCAGCTTGCAATACGCCAGGCCCAGGCCGGAGCCCTTAAAGCTCTTGGCGTCCTCCAGGCGGGCAAAGCGATCAAAGATGCGTTGATGATGTTCGGGCGCGATGCCAAAGCCGGTGTCCGACACGGTGAACATTATCCTCTCTCCCACCCGTTCTACGTTGAGCGTGATGTTACCTTTCGCCGGGGTGAACTTTACCGCGTTGTCCAGCAGGTTTGTCAGCACGCGCAGGATCATGTCACCGTCAGCGTGTATTTCTGGCAGGCCGAGGGATACTTGTGTCGTCAAGGTTTGTTCTTTGCTCAATGCCAGGGGCTGGACTTGCTCCATCGCATCCCGAGTCAGCGATTTGGGGTTCACCAAGGTCTTGTTTATCTCTGTCTCGCCTGCCTCCAGCTGCCCCAGGTCCAGCAATGAGTCAATCAGCCGGTGTAGTTTCTCTCCACTGCGCATGGCTATGCTCAACAGTTTCAGCACCGGCAGCGTCATGTCGCGTTCAATGAAAGCAGTGTGAATCAATTGCATGCTGCTCATAATGCTGCTCAGGGGGTTGCGCAGGTCGTGGATGATCATGTGGGTCAGGTCCTCGCGCATATGCTCCAACGCCACCTGCTCCGAGATGTCGTGTCCGAGCCATTGAATAGCCTCGTGCCCATCGTAATCAATCTTTGCCATACGTGCTTCCAGGGTATTGGTTCCCCCACTAGAGGGGACTTTTACCTCCAGGTTCGGTCGTTGTCCCTCTCTGGCCAGTTGTATGGCCGCCTGACACGTCTCGCGCGGTATGTCGAGCAGGTTGCAGAACTGGGTGCTAGTTACCTGCTCGCGAGAACACTTGAACATCTTGACTGCTCGCTGGTTGAGGTTCAGGATTTTTCCGTCCAGATCGAGTACCAGGATGGGATCGCCGCTCTCGTCAAAGAGACCCTCGTAGCGGCGCTCGGCCTGCCGCGCCCGCTCGTACAGGTCGGCGTTGTGGATGGCGATGGCGGCCAGGTCGGCCACGGAAAGCAGCAGCCGTTGCGCGTCCTCGTCGAAAGCGCCCGCAGCGGGGTTGAGTGCCTCGGTCACGCCGATGACACGTCCTTCTACTTTGATAGGAACAACCAGCATCGTGAGGGCGTGAAAGTTTGTACTATCATCCACGATGGAGTAAAAGCGTTTGTCGGCGTGGGCGTTGGGCACCAGCGCCGGCTCACCGGTCTGAATCACCCAACCCGCCACCCCCTGGTCAGAGGCCAGGCGCATCCCCACCACGACCCCGGCGGCCTCACCGACGGCAACGCGAAAGACCAATTCCTCCGTTTTATCATCCAGCAGTGCGACCGAAGCGGCCTCCACCTGGAAGTAATCCCGCACCTGGGTCATCAGAGAGCGCAGTATGCTATCCAGATCGAGTGTGGCGGTGAGAACTTGACTGGTCTCGTGTAGAAAGGTCAGTTCGCGGATTTTAGATTCGAGATTCGAGATTCGAGATCTGTCATCGGTCATTGAATGTAATTTTCTCTCTAGGATTTGGTTGCCTGGGGTAATGCAACGGTGAAGGTGCTGCCCTTTCCGATGTTGCTTTCTGCTTTCACCGTCCCATCGTGAGATTCGATGATCTCCCACACCAAGGCCAGCCCCACTCCCATACCACCGAAGCGGCGGCTAGTGCTGCCGTCCACCTGGTAGAAACGCTCAAAGACGCGCTTCAGGTGCTCGGGTGAGATGCCGATTCCTTCATCGGCAATTGAGACGCAGACTGTACCTTTATCGGCCCAAGCGTGAATAGCAACTGTGCCACCGCCAGGGCTGAACTTGATGGCGTTATCCAACAGGTGGCCGAAAGCCAACTCTAGTTGTTCCTGATCTCCCATCACGAGCGGCAATTCCCCAGGCAATTCCTCCTGGAGCGTAATGCCGGCTTTTTTCGCCGAGCTTTGGAATTCCGCCAGCGCGTGTTGCAGCACCTCAATGAGCAAGACGGGAGTCAGGGATAGCTTTTCTCGGGACGAAACTTGCAGTATCGTCAAATTATGGATCAAGCGTTCCAAAGTCGTGGTGCGCTCGCAGATGACTTGCAGTGCCATCTGCTGGTTATCGGGGACGGGACCCAGGTCGCCATCCAGTAGCAATTCTGTGTACCCTTTGACGAGGCCGAGCGGCGTGCGTAGTTCGTGGCCCACGTTTTGCACTAACTCGGTGCGCAAGCGGTCTATTTCCTGCAATTCGCTGTAGGCCCGCGAAAGTTTTGCCGCCTGGGCTTCCAGTCTTTGGTATAAGCGGGCATTCTCCATCGCCACGCCTAACTGCCCGGAGATAATGGTGAAAAACCGCAGTTCATCCTTGCCAAATACTTCCGGCTGAGGACTCTCTGCGTACAGCACGGCGACGATACGGCCACCAACACGCACCGGCACGGCCAGCGCAGAGCGAGTGTCGGGGACAAGCTCCTGGTTGGCAGGTTCCTGCGCCAGATTCCGCGCCATAACCGGCTGACCGGTGCGGTAAGCTCGTCCAACCAGGCTGCCTTCGATGGGGACCTGGAAAACCGGTTCTGCAAACCCAGTCAGTGATGGATGAGACACCAGCATACCATCCTGTTCGTCGGGCAACAGGAAGCCGAGGCGGTAAACACCTAATGCCCGGTTAAGCGCCTTGACGGCGCGCTCGAGCACCAGGTCAAAATCGAGCGTCGAGGCAGCCGCCAGCGCTACTTCCTGGATCAGCCTGGCCTCTGCCAGGCGGCGATTGGTTTCCTCAAAGAGGCGGGTGTTATCCAACACCATGCCCAGTTGAGCGGCGACGGCGGATAAGAGGCGCAGATCATCTTCGCCGAAGGCCCCCGGCTTGGGGCTCTCTACATTGAGGACGGCGATGACCTGATCGCCGACGCGGACGGGCACAGCCAACTCGGAACGGGTTTTTGCAACCTCAAAATAGTAAGGAACTTGCTCGACGTCGGAGATGAGCAACGGTTCACCCGTCTGATAGACTCGACCGATGATGCTCCCATCGAAGGGCAGGTGCGGAAAGTCTTGAGGAGAAATGGCAAAACCAAGCATGGAGGGATGGACGATCATTGCCGCTTCATCCTCGTCGGGG
>QMOE01000182.1 GCA_003648125.1 Chloroflexota bacterium | reverse complement strand
TACATTGCTTGCCGAAACTGCTCGAGTTGGGACACACTTTTTTATATTCATAGTGTCCTAATTTTGCCGCAAATTTGTTAAAGATCAAGCTGGAGACAGGTGCAGAGTTTATCCAAAGTCCAAAGAAAGAGATAGGGTAAGAAAATGGAAAAGCCAATTTTTAATTACGATGAAATGAGCGATACCCTATACGTCGCATTTGAACCTGGCGAGAAAGCGACTGGCATTGAGCTAAATGACCACATCTTGTTGCGTATCAACAAAAGGGAGCGCAAGGTGATAGGGTTGACCTTTTTCAATTATTCCATTTTAGCTCAAGGAACCGAGATCGGCCCGCGTAGTTTTCCTCTCACTGGCTTGGCCGAGTTGTCCGCCGGATTACGAGAAATGGTGCTGGATATTTTGTTACAGCCGCCGGTAAGCAATCTTCTTTCTTTGTCGGCTTACACGCCCTCGTCCTTCACAGAGACTACCCCTATTACAGCGCTGCAACCAATCCCCGCTGCGACAGGGTGAGGTTTTCCCTTCTCTACGTTTCACGCCTCAGTACCGAGGTTCGTGCGCCGCCGTGATCAACGTCAGATTGATGGCCTGGGCCGCCTGGCTCAGATGCTCCGGGTTGATGTTTTCCACGGTGTCCGAGGCCAGCGCGGGCTGCGGATCGCCCCAGGTGACGAGCAGCGTGCCCTGCCGCCCATCCAAGACCCGCTGGTAGGGATGGCGCGGCCTGCCGCCCACGGCGACGGTCACGTCTAGCTTGTCGGCGCTGATTACCAGCAGGTTGAGCAGATTATCCCGCCCGCTCTCCTGGCGCACTACCAACCCGTCGCCGGCCGCTCCCCCCAGCCGATCCAGGTGTATCACCGCCGAGGTATCGTAGGTTCCTAGAAATCCGGGCCTATCTTGAAAGCTGTGCGCGCCAGAGTAGGGCAGGTCGCCGCCGGCCCAAGCGGCAAAGAGCACGCTGCGCCGGGGCTGAAACTCTTGCTCCTGCCACAGCCGGGCAATTTCCAACATCACGGCCACGCCGGATGCGTTCCCGTCGGCGCCGGGGAGAAGCGTGCCATCGGGAGCGCGCCCCATCCCATCATAGTGGCAGGAGAGGATGACCAGTTCATCCGCCAGACCGGCGTCGGCGCCGTCGAGCAGTCCCAGCACGTTGTAGAGCGTGACGGTCTCTGGCGGGTTCAAGGTCAACTGCATCCGCGCGCGCGCCTCCAAATCGCGGACGGCCCAATGCTCCAGCGCGGCGATCTCGTCGCGGACGGCGGCGACGTCGAGGCCGCTGCCTTCCAGGATGGCGTCGGCGGCGGCGGTGGTGATGCGAAAGACCGGCAGGGTGGGGCGTTCCAAATAGTCGCCGGAGAGAACTTGATTGCGCGGGTCTGCGTCGCTGGTGACGATCAGTACGCCCTCCGCGCCCCGGATGAGCGACTCGGTGTCAAAGCCAAAGGGGGCGTTGCTGGCGAGATACATCACGATGCGGCCTCGCAGGTCTAGCCCCTTGTAAGAAGCGTACACCTCCTCCCGCGCGCGCCGGGCCGAGTTGGCGTTCGGCGGAAAGGTGACCAGGGTCACGGTGGCCTCGGCCTGACCGCTGCCGCCGTGCCGCTCGGTGGACTCGCCATAATCAATCAGGCGGGTGAAGGCGGCGCGTACGCGCCCGCTCTCGTCCACCAGTGATAGCTCGGGCGGCGCCGCCGGTTGGGCCATCGTGACCTCTACCTCGCGGAACCAGTCGCCGGTGGGGGGCGTCAGATCGTAGCTGGCGAACTCGTCCGCGATGTACTGCGCTGCCTGGCGCGCCTCCGGGCTGCCGGTGGGGCGACCGTTCAGGTCGGGCGCGCTGAGGAATTGGATGTGCCGCATCAGGTCGGCCTCGCTGATTTGCTGGGCCAGGTTTTGGTAGGAAGGGGCGGGGCCGAGGGTGAGGATGACATAGACGCTGGCGGCGGTGATGATGGCCGCTGCGACGAGCACGCGCCAACTGAGCAGCAGGGCGGTGTTGAACACGCCCCGGTCAATCAACCGCCGCAGCCCCTCGCCCAGCAGATTAAAGCCGGTGACGGAGGCAAAAAAGGCGACGGCGGGGAACATGACCATCCACGGGCGGGAGCGCGCCCACTGGCGGGAGCCGGCCATCATCGCGCCCCACTCTGGCACGGAAAAGTATTGCCGCTGCGTGAAATCGTCCACCTGGATAGAGATGCCGCCGCCGATGTAGACGCCGACAAAGCCCAGCTCGCCCAGGATCATCAGCGCCGCGCCCATCTCCAAGAGCGTGATGACGATCAGCGCGGGCACGACGTTGGGCAGGACGTGGCGCACTGCCAGTTCCAGCGGGTTCAGGCCGACGACGCGCCCGCTATCGAGGAAAGGCTCCTGTTTGATGCGGATGAACTCGGCGCGCACGTACTGGGCGATCTCGCCCCAGCCGATGGCGCAGAGGGCGATGATGAAAACTGGCAGGCCGCGCCGCACGTCCAGCGCGTAGATGATGATCATGGCCGCCACCAGCATCGGCAGCGAGATTAACATCTGGATGGTTCCCATCACCAGCCGATCCGCCAGGCGGCCCTCGTTCCAGCCGGCCAGGCCGCCCAACACCACCCCCAATCCCAGGCGGGCCATGGTGATAAAGGCAGCGGCGACGAGCGTGTTGCGCGCGCCGTAGAGCAACATGCTCAACGTGTCGCGCCCCAGCTCGTCGGTGCCCATCGGGTGCTCGGCGGAGGGGGGGAACGGCGGGCGGCGAAAGACGCCGTCCACGTACTCTAACACGCGTCGTCCGCGCAGGTAGGGGTTCTCCGGGGACAGCACTGGCCCGAATAGGACGCCGATGAAGAGAGTGAGCACGATCAGCCCGCCCACCAGCAGCGGAAAATTGAACAGAATGTGGCGCAGCCGGACGCGCCGTTCTTGTACCTCGTCAGTCCCCTCCGCCGGTGGAGGGGTAGGGCGCAGCCTGGATAGATCGGCGCGCGGATTCCAAAGCCGGGCGAGGAGTTGGCTCAACTTCATGCCGTGTCTCCGTTGGATTGCGCGCGCAGGCGGGGATCAATAAAGCGGTAGACTATATCCATCAGCAGATTGATCAGCAGAAAAGTCATTCCCAGGCTCAGGGCCAGAGCCGTGACCGAGGTGGTCTCCTGCCTTTCGATAGAGTTGAGCAGCGCGAGTCCCAGGCCGGGCCACTCGAAGAATACCTCGACCACCGGCAGGCTGCCCAGGGCAAAGCGCAGCGAGACCACTACGGCGGTGAGGATGCTGACGCCGGCGTTGCGCAGCGCGTGCCTCCAAAAGACGGCGATGGATCTCAGTCCTTTGGCCCGCGCGGTACGGATATAGTCCCGTTCCAAAATCTCGGATATGGAGACAAAGGTGACGCGGGTGATGTGGGCCAGTGGGCGGGCGGCCAGCACCAGCGCGGGGAAGGTCACGTGAGGCAGCAGGCTCTGGGTTCGATCCAGGGCGGAGCCAAAGACCGGAACCAGGCCGACGCCGGTCTGTCTGTAAAAGAGAATGTCGGCTATGCGGAGCAGCAGCGCCAGGAAAAAGCTGGGGATTGAGACGCCGATTATCGTCAGCGTGAGGGTGGAGAAACTCAGCGGCGAGTGTTTGCGGGAGGCGGCCAGTCCCCCGGCCCCGATGCCGATTATGGCCGCCAGGCCAATGGCCGCGATCAGCAGCCGCCCGCTCTCGACGTAGGCATCGCGCAACACCTCAGTCACCGGCAGCCGCGCCCGCTGTGTGACGCCCTGGTAGGTGTAGCCCAGGTCGCCGCGAAAGGCATTCTCGAAAAAGGTAATCGTCTGGTTGAGGGCCGGCTCAGCCACTTGTTGTACGCCGAGACGCCGGCCCAGGGTGGTCGAGTTGACGCTGAGACGCAGGCCGAGCGTGCAAAAGTAGACGATGGCAAAAGCTACGGCGGCGATAAAGAGCAGGCGGCCCGCGATAAAGAGAAGCCAGTTGGAGAGTGCCTGGTCGCCGGAGGCGGCCACGCGGGGGAAAGTATCTGGCCTGCACCCCGGCTCAAGCGCCATCGGCTGGAACTTGCCATAGGTGAGCGAGCGCCACATCCACTCCGCCGGCCCAAAGCGGTAGCGGGATAGCCACCAATCGCTCAGGCTGATTTGGAGCCTGTACAGGGCAAAGGTGAGCGCCAATGTTATCGCCGGGCCAAGCCGGTGGTAGAGTCCCAGTCCGTAGCCGTAAAAGAATAGCGTGCAGAGGATGGATTGAAACAGGTAATTGCTCAAGGCCATGCGCCCCACCGAGGCCAGGGGGGAGAGTCGCCGCCGCCAATCTTTTTTCTGGGTCAGGAGGACGATGGTCGAGACGTAGAACAAGCACAGAGCCGGTCCGCCGATGGTGCGCGCGCCGCGTGTGGCGAGATCATAGTAGCCGAGGGGGACGAGGTTGGGCGAGTTGGTCGCGGCCACGAATATCAGGTTCAGGGGGACGCCGACGATCAGCCCCCACCACATCAATTTGCGGAAGAGCGGCAAATGCTCAGAGACGTGGTGGAATATCTTGCGCTTGCCAAAATATAATCCCAACAGGAACATGCCAAAGACGTGCGTGCCCCAGTAGATCACGCCGGTGTAGCCGGAGCGTATCGATCTCATGCGGTGGAGGACGAGTTCCAGGTAGCTGCCCTGGCTGTGGACGTTGGTCTGATAGCCGAGCAGCATCTCCTCGCGCCATTCTTCGAATAGCCTACTGTACGCATCGCGGAAGGAGGCGGCGGGGCCGGGCGTGCTGAGCAGAACGGGGATGAGGATGCAGATGACCACTGCCACGAGGAGCGCCTTGTCGGAGCGTTTGCGGAAGAGGAGCAGGGGCAGGCCGAGCACGGCGTACGTCACCAGGATGTCGCCGTCCCAGATGAGAATGGCGTGGGTCAGGCCAATCAGCAGCAGGATGAGCATCCGCCGCGCGAATAGCGGCGCAAAGCGCGCGCCGCGCTGCACTGCGCGCTCCATCTGAATGGACATGCCCCAGCCAAAGAGGAACGAGAAGAGTGTGTAGAACTTGGCTTGTGTGGCGAATTTGACGAACAGCGCCGCCGCGCGGTTGATGGGGCTCATCTGGTCCAGAGGCCAGTAGATGTAGCCGGAAAAGCTCAGCATGTTAAAGATGAGGATGCCGAGAATGGCGAATCCGCGCAGGACGTCCACGACCTCGATGCGGGTTTGGGGGCGCACCGGGGACATCGCTTTAGTAAAAGTTGGGGGTTGCGTTTTTGTTTTTTTCATAGTTGTGCGCGTTCACAACTATATACATCTGACGGCGGTGTTTGGTTCAGGGTAACTGCTCAGGCTATTCTGGTTTGGACACAGAGAACCACTGAGAAAACACGGAGATTCACGGAGAATACAACAAAAATGCTCTTGTAACCGTTCAGGTAGGGCCATTTTTCTTGCCGCAGAGATCGCTGAGGTCGCAGAGTCAGATAAAAATATCGTCTCGCAGGAATAAAATGAGAAAACTCGGCGTTCTCTGCGTGCTCTGCGGTGAAAATCATACGTACACCTGAACCTTTGAGGCCCAAAATTCTTTACAGATGAGACAAGATTTTGGACACGGACAAACACGGAAAATACAGATACTGGAGTCTGGCAAATTTTCAGAATGCCCATATCTTGGGGTAGGCAACAATAAAGGCGCTAGATATGGGGGTTCGTAGTAGCGGCTTTAGCCGCTTTTGAGCCTTTTGGACGGCTGAAGCCGTCACTACGAACAAAAACGCCAGACTCCAG
>QMOE01000181.1 GCA_003648125.1 Chloroflexota bacterium | reverse complement strand
GGAATATACAAAGACCAGGGAGCCAAAGGTATCACCGGCAAAGAGAGCATGAAGACCATCGCCCTCGAACTCGTCGAACAATTTGGATGGCAAGCGCCCGATTGGTACATCCAGGCCGTCTCTGGCGGCATTGGCCCGCTAGGGGTGCTCAAGGGATTCCAGGAACTGCACGAAGCCGGGCTGATTGACCGCGTGCCCAAATTGGGGATCGTGCAGGTAGAGGGATGCTCGCCCATGGTGCGGGCCTGGGAGCGCGGGCTGGAGCAGGCCGAACCAATAGTGCCGGATACCCTCGTCATCGTGCTCTCCACCGGCAAGCCCGGCCTGGCCTATCAGGTTCTCAAACAGGCCAGCGACCAATACGGCGGCGCCATGGTCGCCGTAAGCGACGGAGACACATTCCGCGCCATGCGCCGTATCGCCCGCACCGAGGGTTTTTCGATGGAGCCGGCCGCCAGCGTCGCCTTTGCCGGGTTGGAAAAACTCTTGAACGAAGGACACATTCAACCAGGCGAGCGCGTCGTGGTTAATTGCTCGGGCCACACATTTAGCGCCGAAAAACACGCGCTGGAAGATCACTTTTTGCTGCATCTGGACGTGGATGCGCCGCTCGCAGAGCGTCCCTCCGACGGCATCCAAAGTTTGCCGAAAGATAACCTGGCGGCGGTGATGGATCAACTGGACGAACAAATTACCACCATCGTCGTCATTGACGACAACGCTCACGACAGCCGTCTCATCCGCCGCCTGCTGCAAAGCTACAAACGATACCGCGTCTTTGAAGCGCACAACGGGCTGGACGGGATAGACCTGGTGCGCCAACGGAAGCCAGGCCTGGTCATACTAGACCTCACCTTGCCGGGTATGGACGGATTCTCTATCCTGGACGAACTCAAGGGAGACGCGCGCACCCGCGAGATACCGGTCGTGATCGTCTCGGCCAAATCACTCACGTCCACCGAGGGCAAGCACCTGCGCCGCTACACTGAATCCGTGTGGCAGAAAGGCAATTTTAGCGCCCGCGAACTGGTAGACCACGTGATCGGCCTGCTAGGCGACAACATGGGAGAACAGTAGCCGCGCTTTCCATAGCGCAGAGAGCAGACAATGAAACAAAAAAAAGTTCTCTACATTGAGGATAACTATCACAACCGCCGCATCGTCCGCAAAATCCTCCAATCGCGCGGGTATACCGTCATCGAAGCCGAAGACGGCATCACCGGGCTGGCGATGGTGCGCAAGTTGGAACCGCCCCTCGTGCTGCTGGATATCGGACTGCCTGGCATAGACGGGTTGGAAGTGATCGCCCAAATCAGAGCGGACGATAAAGTGCGCGACACCCCCGTGATCGCTCTCACCGCCTCCGCTATGCGCGGCGACCGGGAGCGTTTTCTGGCTGCCGGCTGCGACGATTACCTTTCCAAACCGATCCAAGCAATGGAGCTGGTCAATAAAGTGGCAGAGCATTACCCTTCATAGCAGCAATTCCCGTAAAGAAACCGGGGTCATCTTCCCAAAAGACTTGCGGAAAAGCAAGTATCCTGTATAGTGAGACGCGATATGAAGACCATTTTGCTGATCGAGGATTATGCCGACAACGCCCGGCTGGTAATGCGCACGCTAAAGCCTTATGACTATCGTCTGCTCCACGCCTCCGATGGCGAAAGCGGACTGATGATGGCCGTGAATGAAAAGCCCGATTTGATCCTCCTCGACCTGGGACTGCCCGACGTAGAGGGCCAAACCCTGATAGCTCTCATCAGAGACGTACCCGAACTGGCGCAGGTACCCATAGTCGCCGTGACAGCCTGGCCCCCCGCTACGGCCCGGCAAATGACCGAGGCTTATGGCTGCGACGGATACATCTCCAAACCCATCAGCCCCAAGATATTTCCATCCCAAATCGCCGCCTACTTTGCCCCCGAGGATGATGAATGACCCTCGCTTCCCCCACAATAGAACTGGTACCCGCCAGCCAATTCACCTTCGATGAACTCGTCGCCGCTTACAACCAGAGCCGTGTGGATTACATCGTCCCCATGCCGATGAACGCCGCCCGCCTGCGCGAGTACGTCCACAACTATGACGTCAATCTAGAACTATCGGCAGTGGCGCGGAGGGGCGAGCAAATCCTGGGGTTGGCTATGCTGGGAGTGCGACCAGGGCACACCTGGATCACACGACTGGGCATTCTCCCCGTCAACCGCCGGTGCGGCGCGGGCCAACTGCTCATGGAGCATCTCATCCGCCAGTCCCGCCGCCTGCGGGCGCCGCACATCATCCTGGAAGTCATCAAGGGCAACAAGCCCGCTCACCGGCTCTTTTGCAAGCTGGGCTTTAACGAGACGCGGGAACTGCTGATCGTCCGCCGCCCACCCGGCCCGCCGGCCAACGACGCTCTACCGTACACCGCCCATGACCTGAACCAACAGCAAGCCGTAGAGCTATTGCGCCAACGACGATCCATTCCCTCGTGGCTGGATGAAACGCCCTCGTTGATAAACGCAGGCAAGCTGGCGGCGTTGCGCGTCGAGTTGGAGGATGGCGGCCGTGGCTGGCTCGTGTATCAGAAAACGATATTCAAGCTGGCCCGCCTGGTCTTGCAGACGGAAGCCGGCGACCCGCGCCAGGTCGGACAGGCACTCGTCCACGCCCTGCACACCCGCTATCCCGCGCTGGATACCAAGAGCGAAAATCTGCCCCCCGACGACCCCCACTGGCCTGCCCTGCAAGAGATGGGCTACCTCGAGTCCTTCCGCCGCATCGAGATGCGACTGGAGCTCACGTAACAGCAAGAAACCAGGTTTTTTTCAAAAACCTGGTTTCTTCTCTGCTAACTAATTTGCGGTTGCCTTACGTCCCTTCCTCCCACGACGTCAGGTACTTGGCCTGCTCCTCCGTCAGCACGTCAATCGCCACGCCCATCGCCTGCAACTTGATACGGGCAATCTCTCGGTCAATGTCTTCCGGCACTGTGTAAACCTTGCGCTCCAACTCATCGGCGTGACGCAGCATGTACTCGGCGCTGAGCGCCTGGTTGGCAAAGGACATGTCCATCACCGCGCTGGGGTGGCCTTCGGCGGCGGCCAGATTGACCAAGCGGCCCTCGGCCAGCAGGTAGATGCGCCGCCCGTTGGGCAGCGTGTACTCGTCCACCGAGGGACGGACGCGGCGCGGCGGCTCTTTAGCCATCTCTGCCAGAGCCGGGATGTTGATCTCCACGTTAAAGTGGCCCGAGTTGGCAATGATGGCGCCATCTTTCATCGCCTCAAAGTGATGACGGTCGAGCACGTTGATGTCGCCGGTGGAGGTGATAAAAATATCACCCAGCGGCGCAGCCTCCCGCATCGGCATCACGCGGTAGCCATCCATCACCGCTTCCAACGCGCGCAGCGGGTCAACCTCGGTGACGATGACGTTACCGCCCAACCCCTTGGCCCGCATCGAGATGCCCCGGCTGCACCAGCCGTAGCCGCCGACAACAACCGTCTTGCCAGCGATGAGCACGTTGGTGGCGCGGATGACGCCATCCATCGTGGACTGGCCCGTGCCGTACCGGTTGTCGAAAAAATGCTTGGTCATGGCGTCGTTGACGGCGACGATGGGGTAGCGCAGCACGCCATCGTGGGCCATCGCCCGCAAGCGGATGACGCCGGTGGTCGTCTCCTCGGTGCCGCCGATGACGTCACCGATCATCTCGGTGCGGTCCTTGTGCAGCGTGCTCACCAGGTCGGCCCCATCGTCCATCGTGATCTGGGGCTGATGGTCAATCGCGGCGTGAAGATGTTTGTAATAAGTTTCGTTATCCTCTCCCTTGATGGCAAAGACGGGAATCTCGTAATAAGAGACCAGCGCCGCCGCCGCGTCGTCTTGGGTAGAGAGCGGATTGGAAGCGGTGAGCACCAGGTCCGCCCCACCCGCCTGCAGAGTGCGGGCCAGGTTAGCCGTCTCGGTGGTGACGTGCAGACAAGCGGAGAGACGCACGCCCTGCAGCGGCTTTTCCTTCTCGAATCGCTCACGGATGAGGCGCAAGACGGGCATCTCTCGCTCCGCCCACTCCATGCGCAACCGGCCGCCGGGGGCCAGGTTCAGATCTTTGACATCATACTGTTTAGACATTTTAATCTCCTTGATTTTAGATTTGGTGATCTGCCAGCCTGGACAACGCTCCCGCGTCATCGAAATGCTCGCGGAAACGGGCCACGAACTCGGCCGGGGTATAGTGATGGCTCTGGGGGCCGGGCTGCTCCAGAGTGTAAGTGGCGGCCAACGCGCCCATCCTGCCCGCCAGGCCCCAGGAAAGGTTCAACGCCAGCCCTTTGAGCAGCCCCGCTCGGAAAGCATCCCCCACACCGGTGGGGTCGTCTGTCCGGCGCGGAGGGACGGCGGGAATGGTGTAGACGTCGCCGCCCGCCCAGATGCGCGCCCCCTCCCCTCCCAGCGTGACGACGCAGGCGCGGGCCGGGGCGGAGTGAATCTCCTCCGCACTCAAACCGGTCTTTTCCCCCAGCATCCCAAACTCGTACTCGTTGACTACCAACAGATCACATCCCGCCAGCCCGGCCCGCAAATCCGCGCCGGAGAGGCGGATGATCTGCTGGCTGGGATCGTACAAATACGGAATGGTCATCTCCCGGCACTCGGCGGCGTACTTGACCATCGCCTGCGGGTCGTTGGGCGAAATGGTGACCAGGGCCACCTGAGCCGCGTTCAAATCGTGGAACGAGAGCGTGCGCGCGCGGGCCATCGCACCAGTGTAAAAGCTGGCAATCTGGTTGCCAGCCTGGTCGGTATTGACGAAGAAAGAAGCGGTGAACAGGTCAGGCTCGTCGCGGGTGAGGGAGGTATCAACCCCATGCTGTTCCAGCCAGGCCCGGTACTCGCCAAAATCTTGCCCCACGGTACCCATCAAGCGGGGATGCTCTCCCAGCAGCGACAGGTTATAAGCAACGTTGGCCGCGCAGCCGCCCCGCTGCCGTCGCATCTCGTCCACCAAAAAGCTCAGAGAAATGTGATCCAACTGATCGGGCAGGATGTGCTCGGCAAAACGCCCCGGAAAGCTCATCAGGTAATCGTAGGCGATAGAGCCGGTGACGATAATGTTCATTCTTCTCATCCCCAAAACCGTGTCTTGAAGTAAACCCACAGCACGCGAAAACCGGTGCGGAACGCTTTCGAGCCTACGATTCCCTTGCCCTGTTCAGCGGTGCGGGGGTGGTAGGCAACAGCTATCTCTTTGATCTCGTGGCCGCGCTTGAGCAGTTTACAGGGCAACTCAAAATCCAGGTCAAAGTCGTGGCCGCTCAAGTTCAGCGAGCGAGCCACATCCACCCGCACCAGCTTGCTGCCCGTGGCAATGTCGGTCAGCCGACTGCCAAAGAGCAAATTGGCGATCAGGGTGAGGAAGCGCACCCCCCAATAGTTCTGGGCATACTCGTAGACTCTGTGCCCGCCCAGCGTGCGGGAGCCAAAGACAGCAACAGTTTCGCCCGGAACTATCCCGGCGACCAGGCGCGGCAGATCGTCCGCCTCGTACTCTAGGTCAGAATCGAAAATAACAAAGTAATCGCCGCTGGCCTCAGCGATGCCAGTCAATATCGAAGCGCTCTTGCCCAAATTGCGCTGGTGAAAGACGACACTCACACCCGGCAGGGCCACAGATTGGAGCAGTTCGCGCGTACCATCGGTAGAAAAGTTATCCACGACGACGATCTCTTTTTCCCAACCAGGGCCAAGATCAACACTATGCGCCTGGTGAATGGCATCGAG
>QMOE01000180.1 GCA_003648125.1 Chloroflexota bacterium | reverse complement strand
TATACTCGATAACCTTGCTGCTGGCCTCTCCCTCGACGAGGTTCTGCGCAGTTACCCATCCTCGAATCGGGAGGCGGTGCAAGCTGCTATTACATACGCTGCTGAGTTAGCCTCCCGAACCAGCGCATGACGAAACCGACAGGCAAGATTTTATGGCCCGAAAGAAGAAAACCGCGACCAAACGACAAATCGAGTCCTACGAGCACAAGGACAAGCAGCGCGTCAACAACCCGCCGGTGGGGCTGGTGACGCCCGAGACCGACCCGGACGCCGGAGCGAAAAAGACCTACGCCTACGACCCCCACCTGGACCCGCAACTGGTCTGGGCGGGCAAGGCCGAGCACACCTCGTTCGAGGTGCCCACGGTCTCGCTGCACGTCCACGAGCGCATCGCCCCGCGCACCATCATCGAGGCGGTGCGCAAGCGCAATGGCCAGGGGCAGCCCCGGCAGTTGACGCTGTTCGACACCGAGCGCACCGAGCCGCTGCGCCAGGCGGTCGAGTTCTACCAGCACAAACACGGCTGGAGCAACCGCCTGGTGGCGGGCGACAGCCTGCTGGTGATGAACTCGCTGCTGGAAAAAGAGGGCATGGCCGGCAAGGTACAGATGATCTACATTGACCCGCCCTACGGCATCAAGTACGGCTCCAACTTTCAGCCCTTTGTCAACAAGCGCGACGTGAAGGACCGCAAGGACGAGGACCTGACCGCCGAGCCGGAGCAAATCAAGGCCTTTCGCGACACCTGGGAGCTGGGCATCCACTCCTACCTGACCTACCTGCGCGACCGGCTGCTGCTGGCGCGGGAACTGCTCACCGAGAGCGGCAGCATCTTTGTGCAGATCAGCGACGAGAACGTGCACCACGTGCGGGAGTTGATGGATGAGGTGTTTGGGGATGATTGTTTTGTAAGCGATTTAGTATTCTCCAAGACAAGTTCTGCTACTGCAGAGTTAGTACCCACAATAAATGACTTCATTCTTTGGTATGCCAAGGACAAATCACGTATCAAGTTCAGGCGACTGTTTGCCTTGCGTCCATCACCTATAGGTGATCTACGAACGAAATACAATCAAGTAGAGCTGCCTGACGGGAACAGACGATCTCTAAATGCAGAAGAAAAAAAAGGAATAGTTCTCCTACCACCAGCCGCGAGGATATACCGCTTAAGCGGAATTGACAGCCAAACAGGAACCGAAAATACTAGATTCCCGGTGCAGTTTGAAGGCCAGACTTTCGTACCAAGTGGTACTAGAGGATGGTCCACTTCACTTAAAGGCTTTGAACGACTAATATCAGCTGCTAGAGTCCAAAGAAGTAAGAGCATTCTCAACTACATCAGATATTTTGACGATTTCCCCTATCAGCAAATAGCCAATGTATGGATGGATATCGGAGGGGCGGTTCAAAGTCGTTCGGATCCGAAAATCTACGTTGTCCAAACCGGGACCGCACCTATTGCCCGCTGCCTCCTGATGACCACCGACCCCGGCGACCTGGTCTTCGACCCCACCTGCGGCAGTGGCACCACCGCCTACGTGGCCGAGCAGTGGGGCCGGCGCTGGATCACCTGCGACACCTCGCGCGTGGCGCTCACGCTGGCCCGCCAGCGCCTGATGACCGCCGTGTTCGACTACTACGAGCTGGCCCACCCGCAGGAGGGCGTGGGCAGCGGCTTCAAGTACAAGACCGTGCCCCACATCACGCTCAAATCCATCGCCCACAACCCGGAGATTGACGGCATCCATGCGCGTTGGCAGGCGCGGCTGGAGCCGCTGCGCGAGCGGTTGAACGCCCTGCTCGAGCAGGACTGGCAAGAGTGGCAAATCCCGCGCGAGGCGGCGGCCGCCTGGCCGGATGAGGCAAAACGGCTGCTCGCCGAATGGTGGCAATTGCGCCGCCAGCGGCAGAAAGAGATTGACGCCGCCATCGCCCGCCACGCGCCGCAGGAGACGCTCTACGACCGGCCGTTGGTGGACAGAAAGAAAAAGCGCGTCAGCGGCCCGTTCACAGTCGAGGCCGTGCCCGCGCCGGCAGTCAAGTCGGTGGACGAAATCCTGGAGCCTAAACCGGAACCGGCCGACGCCTCCATCGCCCGCTCGGGCGAGACCCTGCGTCAGGCCGAATGGCGCGACGAACTGTTGCGCACCGGCATTCGCGGCAAGGCGGGCCAGCACATCCGCTTCACCCGGCTGGAACCGCTGCCCGGCTGCCGCTGGCTGCACGCCGACGGTGAGACCCGCCCCAGCGACGAAGGCGCCGACAGTGTGCAGGAAGACGCGCCGGCCTACAGCCCGATGCGGGTAGTGGTCTCCTTTGGCCCGGAGCACGGGCCGCTGGAGCAGCGCCAGGTGGCGCGGGCCATCGAGGAGGCGCAGACGCTGGTGCCGAAACCCAGGATCATCGTCTTCGCCGCCTTCCAGTTCGACCCGGAAGCCGCCAAGGACATTGACGAGACCAACTGGCCGGGCGTCACGCTGCTCAAGGCACAGATGAACGCAGACTTGCTCACCGAGGACCTGAAGAAAAAGCGTGCCAGCAACGAATCATTCTGGCTCATCGGCCAGCCGGATGTGGAAGTGCGCCGGCAGGACGACGGCAAATACGTGGTCGAGGTCCACGGCTTTGACTACTACAACACCAAGACCGGCGGCATCGAATCGGGCGGGGCAAACAAGATCGCCGTCTGGCTGCTCGACACCGACTATGACGGGCGCAGCCTCTACCCGCGCCAGGTCTTCTTCCCTATGGCCGGCCCGAAGGAAGGCTGGGCGCGGCTGGCGAGGAACCTCAAGGCGGAGATCGACCAGGAGTTGATCGAGGCCTATCGCGGCACGGTGTCGCTGCCCTTCGAACCGGGCGAACATAAGCGCATCGCCGTCAAGATCGTGGACGACCGGGGCATCGAGAGCCTGAAAGTGACAGAGGTGGATTGATGGGCAAGACCACCATTGACCGGCTGATCATCAACTCGCCCTACGAGGAGCCGGCCCGTCACTGGCGCTACGATAGGGAGAAGCGCACCTTCGATCTGGTCGAGGGCCGCCGGCCCGCGGGCTACGTGGTGGCCTCAGGCGACTCCAAAGCGTTCGACGATCCGGGCATCTTCATTGAGATTCCACTGGTCAACCAGATCCGCCCGCGCGTCAAGGCCTGGCGCGAGGCCGGCTATCCGGGCGTTTCCAGTATCACCAAGCGGCTGCTCGATCACTGGCGTGACCCGGAGAGTTTCGAGTCCCGGCGCTTCTTCTTTTGTCAACTGGAGGCAGTCGAGACGCTGATCTGGCTGACGGAAGCGCCACCCGCCGAGCGAGTGGGTATCGAGATTCCCGGCGACGGCGGCGACTTTGTGCGTCAATGCTGCAAGATGGCGACCGGTTCTGGCAAGACTATCGTCATGGCCATGGTGATCGCCTGGCACATTTTGAACAAAGCAGCCAATCCACAGGATGCGCGTTTTTCCAGGAACGTACTGGTCATCGCGCCGGGGCTGACGGTAAAGAAGCGGCTGGAGGTGCTGATACCGGCGGCGGAGGGCAACTACTACGAGGCCTTCGACATCGTGCCTTCGGCCCTGCTGGACAGGCTGCGGCAGGGCAAGGTGCTCGTGCGCAACTGGCACGCCCTGGCCTGGGAGAGCGAGGAGCAGATCAAAAAGCGGCGCAGCGTGGACAAACGCGGCGTCAAGAGTGACGAAGCATATACCCGCGACGTACTGGGCGAAATGGCGAATGCCCGCAACCTGCTGATCATCAACGACGAGGCGCACCACGCCTGGCGGGTCAACTGGGAGGCAGAGGGCAAGTACCTGCGCACCCGCGACCTCAAGGACAGTGCCCAGGAGGCCACGGTGTGGATCGGCGGGCTGGATCGCCTGCACCGTTCGCGCGGCATCCTGCGTTGCTACGACTTTTCCGCCACGCCGTTCACGCCGTCGGGCAAGAAGAGCAGCCAGGAGGCACTGTTCGGCTGGATCGTCAGTGACTTTGGTTTGAACGACGCCATCGAGTCGGGGCTGGTCAAGACCCCGCGCGTGGTGGTGCGCGACGACGCCGTGCCCGACGCCAAAACCTACAAGTCACGCCTCTACCACATCTACAACGATCCCGAAGTCAAGGACGACCTGAACCGGCGGGCGCGGCCCGAGGAGCCACTGCCCGATTTGGTCATCAACGCCTACTACCTGCTGGGCTACGACTGGCGCGAAGCGTGGAAAGCCTGGCGGGAAGCGGGGCTTCCGACACCACCGGTGATGATCACCGTCTGCAATCGCACCGAGACCGCCGCACGGGTAAAGCACGCCTTCGACACCAAGCGCATCCATATCAATGAGTTGTGCGATCCCGAGCGGGTGCTGCACATCGACTCGAAGGTGCTCAGCAAGGCCGAAGCCAAGGAAGAGGCCGCTGAGCCGTTGGAGGTCGTGGATGACAACGACGACGCCCAAGAGGACAGCCGGCCGGTCAAGCGCAAGTTGACCAAGGCCGAGCAGGCCGAACTGCTGCGTCAGACCGTGGACACAGTGGGTAAGGTCGGACAGCCAGGGGAGAAGATCCAAAACGTCATCTCCGTCGGCATGCTGAGCGAGGGCTGGGACGCCAAGACGGTGACGCACATCATGGGCCTGCGTGCCTTTTCGTCGCAGCTCCTCTGCGAGCAGGTGGTTGGGCGTGGACTGCGGCGCACGTCGTACGAGGTCAACCCGGAGACAGGGCTGTTTGAGCCAGAGTACGTCAACATCTTTGGCGTGCCTTTCACTTTCTTGCCGCACGAAAGCGGTGGAGACGGCCCGCCGCCACCACCGACTCCGAAGACTGCGGTCGAGCCGGACCCCGCCAAGGCCGAATTCGAGATTCGATGGCCCAACGTCGTGCGCATTGAGCGCGTCTTTCAGCCGAAGCTGACGCTCGACTGGGAGAAGGTGAAAACATTAGAGTTAAACGCGGCGCAGACGGCCCAGGTGGCGGAATTGGCGCCCATCCTCGAAGGCAAGCCGGATGTGACCCAGATCAACCGCATCGAACTGGAGCGTCTGGCGCGGGAGTTCCGCACCCAGCGCATCATCTTTGAGACGGCGCGGGATGTCTTCGATCAGATGAAGCACACCTGGCAGGGCAGCCGCGAACTACTGCTAGCGCAGTTGGTGAAAATCGTCGCACAGTTCATCCGCTCCGACCGCATCGTCATCACACCGGCTCTCTTTAATCAAGACGAGCTACGCCGGCGGTTGATCATCACGCTCAACATGTCGCGCGTGATGCAGCACGTCTTTGAGGCGGTACGGCAGGAGAACACCGAGAGGCTTACGCCGGTGTTTGACCGCGATCACCCGATCCGCTCCACCGGCGATATGCGCACCTGGTACACGGGCAAGCCATGCGAACGCACGCGCCGGTCGCACATTAACGTCTGCGTCTACGACAGCACCTGGGAGGCGTCGGATGCCTTTGCGCTCGATGACAGCTACGCCGTGAGCGCGTGGGTCAAGAACGACCACCTCGGATTCGAGGTACTCTACGTCTATCGGGGCGTGGTGCGCAAGTACCGGCCCGATTTTCTGGTTCGTCTGAAGAACGGCGACATGCTCATTCTGGAGACCAAGGGGCAGGATACCGAGCAGGACAAGGTGAAGCGGCGCTACCTGGACGAATGGTGCCAAGCCGTAAATGTGCACGGCGGGTTTGGACGCTGGCGGTGGGCCGTGGCGCGCCGACCGGGCGAGATACGGGACATTCTGGTTCAAGGTGAGGAAGGGGTATAGTTCAGATTTTAGGGGGAAAGG
>QMOE01000179.1 GCA_003648125.1 Chloroflexota bacterium | reverse complement strand
CCTACAGCTTCTACGGTCTGAACTACTACGTGCCCGACATCTCCGTCTTCCTCATTCCGGCCCAGGCGATCCACGCCGTATGCATCGGAGTTGGGGCGTGGAGACTGGCTAAACTGGCAACCCGCTTGCCCGGTCGCACGCCCAGCGTGGCGGCCCCGTCCGTCGTGTGGACTCTGGCCCTGCTGCTTCCTTTGAGCCTGGTGTGGACCAACCTGCCCGCCGTGGATCGCAGCGACGAGTGGGCCGCTCGTCGCTGGGGCAAGGCCGTGCTGCGCCTGCCCATCGCCCAGGGAGCGGCCATCCTGGCCGATAGTGACAAAATCGCCCCCCTGTACTACCTCAACCGCGTGGAAGGCGTGCGCCCCGACCTGGAGCCCATCGTGCGCGGCGACGAGGCTGGATACTACGAGGAACTCAACGCCCGCCTGTCCGCCGGACAGACCGTTTACCTGGCCCGTTTCCTGCCGCATCTAGAGAGTGTGTATCACTTGCGCTCCCTGGGCCTGCTGGTCGAGGTGGGTACCGCCCCGCTGACCGCCACACCGCCCCTCGATTATCCGCTGGACGCTACCTTTGGGGAACACATCCGCCTGCTGGGGTTCAACGCCGACGCACTGACCGCGCGCCAGGGCCGGCCCCTGCGCCTCACTCTGTTCTGGCAGGCGATGACTCCCGTGCCCGCGAACTACCACGTCCGCCTGCGGCTGGTAAGCTCCGGCGGGCGCGTGTGGTGGGAATCGGAAGGACACCCGGTGAGTGGGCTCTACCCCACCGCCGCCTGGAAGCCGCCAGAGGTGATTCCCGACTATCACGAGATCACCCTCCCCCCCTTTATCCCGCCCGGCGATTACCGTCTCGACGTGGGTCTCTTTCCCCCTTTCGCCCAGCAGGGACTATCCATCATAGGCAGCGGGGAAGATTACCTCACCTTGGGCACAGTTCATCTCGAAGCCGTTCCTACGCCATCTACCGCCGTCGCGCATCCCCGGCGGGCACGCTTTGCTGACGACCTGCTGCTTCTGGGCTACGATCACCCGGCGACCGCCCGGCCGGGCAGTGAGGTAGCGCTCACCCTGGTCTGGCAACGGCTGCACCCCGGCCCCGACTTCGAGCTGGTGTGGGAGCTGGTGGATGAACAAGGGCAGATCGTCGCCGGGGAGAGCGTGCCGCCCTTCCACGGCGAGTACCCACCATCCCGCTGGCCGGTTGGGGGCACCATCCTCAGCCGGCATACCCTATCCATGCCAGAGACGACCGGCGTGGTACGGGTGCAGATCGGATTGCGCACGCCAACGGGAGAGGCCATCCCCGCACGCTGCGCCTGGCTGTCCCCAGCGACGCCGACGTGCGGCCTGGGGAGCATCCGCGTACAGGGCTTTCCGCTCGTCGCCGAAGCCATCGCCAATTTCGATGGACAGATTCTACTGCTCGACGCCGAACTGGGACGGCGACAGCTTTACCCAGGTGAGACGCTGCCCGTTACCCTGGTCTGGCAGGGACAGCGCCAGATGAGCGAGGATTATACCCTGTTCATCCACCTGTTGGACGAGCAAGGGCAACTGCGCGGTCAGATTGACGTCTGGCCCCAGGACGGCACTTACCCCACCAGCCAGTGGACCGAGGGCAAGACGTTCAGCGATACCTACACTGTGCGCCTGTTGCCAGATGCGCCGCCGGGCACGTATCAGGTGGAGATTGGCTGGTATCTGTTGCGCACCATGCAGCGCCTGCCTGTGCTCGACGCCAGCGGCCAGGCCACCGACGACAAAGTCCTGATCGAGGGCCTGGAAGTTACGTCTCCATAAATAATCTCATGTCGGGCCACAGGCCCGACCTACGGGTCATCCGATATCCTGGCATATTTTCAAAAAAGCCTAAGCTATGCTATAATAGCGACCAAGATTGAGCAGCAGTACACAAGAGGTGAAACGAAAGTTGTGGTGACCATCAAAGGCATCCGTGATGGCCTGTTGGTAACTCTAGGAGGGGGGGACTGGAATCACCTGTTGGCCGAACTTGAAGGGCGGCTGAACAAACCAACCGCGTTTTTCAAAGGAGCGCGTGTGGCGCTCCAGGTGGGATCGCGAACGCTGTCTACAGCCGAAATCGAAATGGCACGTGACCTGCTGGCCCGCAACGAGATCACACTGTGGGCAATCGTGAGTGAGTCACCGGCGACTCAGGCGGCGGCCCGGCAATTGGAACTGGATACTGCCCTGCCCAGCTACGCGCCGGAGGCGTCTGAGATGAATGACCGTACAGACGAACCTGCAGCGGAGTCCGCTGAGCTGCCGGCCCTGCTCGTACACCGCACCCTGCGCTCCGGACAGGCATTGAGACACGCCGGTCACGTGGTTCTCATCGGCGACGTCAACCCGGGGGCGGAAATCGTTGCTGGCGGGGACGTCGTGGTGTGGGGCAAGCTGCGGGGCACCGTCCATGCCGGAGCGATGGGCGACGAATCGCGCGTGGTTTGCGCCCTGGAGCTGGCCCCCACGCAACTACGCATCGGTAACCTGGTTGCCCGGCCACCGGACGAACGGCGGTCACGCCGCATTCGCCCCGAGATAGCTTTCGTTAGCCAGGGTCGGATCGTGGCCGAGCCCTGGAGCTCAAAATAGCTTACAGGCAGTATCCGTGCCCATCGAGAACGTATTTGAGTTTCCCGGCCATACGTAGTAAAATGAGCGCAGGGGGGATCACGAACAATTACCATGGGAGATAGAAACATGGCCGCACGCATCCTGACCATCACCTCCGGCAAAGGGGGAGTAGGCAAGACCACCGCTACCGCCAACCTGGGCGTGGCCCTCGCTCTGAATGGCCAACGAGTCGTCACCGTTGACGCCGACATCGGTCTGCGCAACCTGGACGTGGTAATGGGGCTGGAGAACCGCATCGTCTACGACCTGGTGGACGTGGTGGAGGGCCGCTGTCGCCTGCGGCAAGCGATGATCAGACACAAACAGCTCAGCGAGTTGTATTTGCTGCCCGCTGCCCAGACGCGCGACAAGACCGCCGTCAGCCCAGAAGATATGGTACGCCTCACCGACCAACTACGTCCAGAGTTCGATTTCGTCATCATTGATTCGCCGGCGGGCATCGAACGAGGGTTCAAAAACGCCATTGCCCCGGCGGACGAAATTCTGATCATCACTACCCCCGAAATATCCGCCGTGCGCGACGCCGACCGCATCATCGGTCTGGTGGAAGCCGAGGAGAAAGAACCGATCTATCTGATCATCAATCGCCTCCGGCCCGACATGGTCCGCCGCGAGAACATGCTCGCCACCGGCGACGTGGTCGAGGTGCTGGCCATTGACCTGATTGGGATCGTCCCCGAAGACGAGCACATCATCATCTCCACTAACCGTGGCCGGCCTGCCGCGATGGATGATCACTCTCCTGCTGGGCAGGCTTTTCGCAACATCGCCCAGCGGGTGATGGGCGAGGATGTGCCCTTTATGGCCATCCGCGAGAGTCCCGGCTTCCTGGATCGCCTGGCACGCCTGGTGCGTGGTCACAGGTGAGATCCCCAGTTGGGGGAAAAGTATCCAACAGTGTTGCTAGTGCGCAGTCATCGTTTCTTTATTCTTTGGATCAAGGACTTCTTAAAAGGGATGAGCCGATGGAACTTTATTCTATTCGTCTGCACCTGGAGCCAAATCCCGGCGGTATTTACACTATCACCAGCCCCGATGTGCCTGGCCTGGTCACGGAGGGGCGCACGCCAGACGAGATTCTGACCAATGTTCAAGATGCCCTGGCCGCCCTGATGGAGGCCTGGGAAGAACTGGGTATGGATGGATACCATCACACAGACAACTAAGAGGGAAACATGAGCATCTGGGACAAGTTACTGGGACGACGTGAGCCAACGAGCCGCCAAGTTGCCCGCGAGCGGCTACAACTGGTGCTGGTACACGACCGCACAAAAATCTCCCCCCAGCTTTTGCAGACGCTGAAAAACGAGATCATCGCCGTCATCTCCCAGCATGTGGACATTGACCACGAGGGCGTGGAGGTAACTTTCACCCAGAGTAGGCGTCAAAGCCGGCTGGTGGCCAACATTCCGCTGCAAGGAAGCCGCCAGCGGCGGAAATAAGAGCATTGATTGCACACGTTCTGGCGGCGCAACGCGCACGCCAGCTCGCGTGCCTGGGTGGGACCTGTTGAAACATGGATCGAAGAATCTGGCGACGGTTTGACTTCGTTCTGCTGGCCGCCATTATCCTGCTGATCACCTTCGGGGTGGCCATGATCTACAGCGCGACGATCAATACCCCTGGACTAGAAGGCCTGGCAACCCGTCAGGCCATTTATGCACTGGGGGGGTTGCTACTGGTACCCGTTGTCGCGGCCATTGACTACCGCTTCTACGAGCACTTCGCCAAGCCCATTTACGTAATCACTTTGCTTCTACTGGGCGTGGTGTTCATTCTAGGGCAAACCTTATTTGGTTCACAGCGCAGTATCAATCTGGGCCTGTTCCCGATACAACCCTCAGAGTTGTCGAAAATCCTGCTCATCCTGGTACTGGCCAGGTTTCTGACTGTCTACGAAGAACAGATGGATCGCCTGTACATCGTTGTTTTCTCATTCGTGCTGATGGCCATCCCCGCTGTTCTAATCTACAAGCAGCCCGACCTGGGCACCGCACTGGTCCTGGCCGTAATCTGGCTGGTCATGATCTTGATAGCCGGCCTGCGTCTACGACACCTGGCTCTTTTCGGTCTGGCAGGTGGACTGGCCACACCCGTGCTCTGGATGTCCATACGCGATTACATGCGCCACCGGCTGCTTCTTTTCCTGAACCCGGCTGCTGACCCGGAGGCCAGCTACAACATCGGCCAGGCGTTGATCAGCATCGGCTCGGGCGGAATCTGGGGCAAGGAATTCGCCAGTGGCAGTCAGAGCCAACTCCACTTTCTCCGCGTGCGGCATACGGATTTCATCTTCTCAGTGATCGGTGAGGAGATGGGACTGGTCGGCTCGCTGCTGCTCTTCGCCCTGCTGATCGTTATTCTTATGCGCATCATCCGCGCCGCACAACTGGCCCGCGATACTTTTGGCCGGCTGATCGCCAGCGGGGTGGCAACGATAATCTTCTTCCAGAGTGTAGTGAACATCGGGATGAACCTAAACCTGCTGCCCGTGACCGGCATCCCGCTGCCCTTCGTCAGCCAGGGGGGTAGCTCGCTGGTCACTCTGCTCATCGGCGTGGGACTGGTACAAAGTGTGGTTATGCGTCATCGCAAAATCGAGTTCTGATGGGATAGCATGCGATGAACGACCGGCAGCGTTTCCTGGAGACCGTGCGCCGTGGGCGTGCGGATCGCGTTCCCTACTACGACTGGGAAGTGCGGGAAGACGTTCTCGAGCAATGGTACGAGCAGGGGATGCCTCGTGGCCTGACCGCCGAGGAGTATTTCGCCTTCGACCGCTGGGAGGTGCTGGGCCATCACGAGGACGTGCCCCTCCTCCTGGACCCTCTGCCTGGCTTCGAGGGGGAGCTAAAAGGGCCTGCTGACTTCGAGCGTCTCAAGCACTGCTACGATCCCACCACACCGGGCCGCTATCCCGACGATTGGCCGTTCCACGTAGCCCGCTGGCGAGAGCGCGAGCACGTCCTGGGCATCGTGGTCTGGGAGGGCCTTCTGGAGTCGCTGGCCGTCGGCGACTGGCGCAGTCTGGCCAATCTGCTCTATCATTTTTATGACGCGCCCGATCTGGTGGAGGACGCCGCTGCCCACCTCACCGATTTCGCCATCGCTACCATCGAGCGGGCCGTGGG
>QMOE01000178.1 GCA_003648125.1 Chloroflexota bacterium | reverse complement strand
TTGATGCGCATGGGTTTCTTACCCGCCAATTGGTAGCAGCAGGTCGAGAATCTGCTCTCTGAACCAGCAATTCCCGTCGGGCATTTTCCTCATAACGGGAATTGCTGCCTCTGAACAGAAAGGTAGGTTTGGAAACCTGCCCTACAGTCAGCGCGATTTCCAATCGCGGCTACAGCGCGCAAACGCCCCGGAATATTGAAAAGATACTTTTCGTCTTTGAGGGTGAACCTGGTTCATGATGACTGCTTCGTTTTCCAGATTGGTCTGCGTTTGTCTATTAAAGGTCTACCAAGTATAATGGGTCTAATACACTGTGCAACACGACCAAAGGGAGCAAGTCAATGAAAATTGTCCTTGATGCAATGGGTTCCGATAACTACCCCGTCCCCGACATCGCAGGGGCAGTGATGGCGGCGCGGGAATGGGGTGACGAGATCATCCTCGTCGGGCGCGAAAGCGACATCCGGCAGGAACTGGGCCACCACGACACCGCCGGCCTCAAGTTGGAGATCGTCCACGCCTCCGAGGTCATTGAGATGGACGACAAACCGGCCTGGGCCGCGCGGGAGAAGCAGAACTCTTCGATGCACGTGGGGATGAACCTGGTGCGCGACGGCGAGGCCGACGGGTACGTGACCGCCGGTAACACGGGCGGCGTGCTGGCGGTGGCCACGCTGCAAACCCTGCGCCGCATTCGGGGAGTGAAGCGTCCGGTGCTGGTCGCTATCTTGCCTCTGCCTGCCGGGCGCGTCGTCGCGCTGGATATCGGCGCCAACGCCGACTGCCGGCCCGAATATCTGCTCCAATTCGCAGTCATGGGCAGCATCTACGCGCGGGCAGTGTTGGATCGCGCCGAGCCTCGCGTGGCGCTTCTCTCTAACGGCGAGGAGCCGGGCAAGGGAAACACGCTGGTGCAGGAGACCTACAAGTTGTTGGCCGATTCCACTCTGAACTTTATCGGCAACATCGAGCCTAAGGAGGCGCTGGCCTGCCGCGCCGACGTCGTCGTGACTGATGGTTTTGCTGGCAATGTGTTCATCAAAACGCTCGAGGGTACGGCCAAGATGCTAACCGGCTTTATCCGCGACGAGATCAAGGCCAGCCCGCTGACGGCGGTAGGTGGGCTTTTGGCAAAACCGGCCTTTGGCCGGGTGGCGCGACAGGTGGATCCCTTCGAGGTGGGCGGCGGGCCGCTGCTGGGCGTCAACGGCGTGGTGATAATCGGCCACGGGCGCTCCAATGGACGCGCCATCAGAAGCGCCATCGGGCAGGCGCGTAAAGCGGTGCAGGGCGGGGTTGTGGAAGCAATTCGCAGCGGGTTAACGTAGCACGGCCAGGCAGGGCTGTTTTTCTTACCGCAGAGATCGCTGAGGTCACAGAGTCGAGCGAAAATATCATCTCACAAGCTGGAGTCTGGCAAATTTTCAGAATGCCCACATCTTGGGGTAGGCAACAATAAAGGCGCTAGATATGGGGGTTTCGTAGTAGCGGCTTTAGCCGCTTTTGAGCCTTTTGGACGGCTAAAGCCGTCACTACGAACAAAAACGCCAGACTCCAGTCACAAGGATAAAATGAGAAAACTCGGCGTTCTCTGCGTGCTCTGCGGTGAAAATCATACGTACACCTGTGTGGGACAATTCTACAAGGAGCAGCAATGAGCAAACGTAGACGAGTCGTAGTCACCGGTATGGGGGCGATGACGCCCCTGGGTCTGACATTGGAAGAGACGTGGGAGGGGCTGCTGGCCGGGCGCTCAGGCGTCGGCCCCATCACCCAGTTCGACGCTTCAGAGTTACCGGTACGCATCGCGGGGGAACTAGAGGGATTTGATCCCAGGCAATACATCAACTTTAAGGAAGCGCGCCGTATGGCCCGCTGCTCGCAGGTCGCCATTGCCACGGCTCAGGCGGCCCTGGCGGACGCTGGTCTGACTCTGCCGCTGGCCGACGAAGAGCGAGTCGGCGTGCTGGTCGGCAGCGGCGTCGGTGGGCTAGAGCGCGCGATTGAGGGGGTGGATGCGTTCCGCGCCAAGGGAATCAGCCGGATCAGCCCGTTCATCATCACCTCGACCCTGGTGAACATGCCCTCCCATCACGTCAGCCATTGGGCCGGGGCCAAAGGGCCGATCAGTACCGTGGTCGCCGCCTGCGCCACGGGCACGCAGGCTGTGGGAGAGGCGTCCGAGTTCATCAAGCGGGGCGCGGCTGACGTGATGATCTGTGGAGGGGTCGAGGCGCTGATCCACTTTGCCCCCATCGGTGGCTTTTGCGCCATGCGGGCGCTCTCTACCCGCAACGACGAGCCGGAACGGGCCAGCCGCCCCTTTGACGCTGAGCGCGATGGCTTTGTCTACAGCGAGGGGAGCGCGATCTTGGTTCTGGAATTGCTGGAGCACGCCCAGGCGCGCGGGGCACGCATCCGCGCCGAGATGCTGGGCCACGCTTCCTCGTCCGACGCTTTCCACGTGGCGCAACCAGACCCAGAGGGGAGAGGAGCCAGTCGGGCCATGCAGTGGGCGCTGGACGATGCCGGGGTGACGCCGGGCGACGTGGATTACATCAATGCCCACGGCAGCAGCACGCCGATCAGCGACCCGATTGAGACCCTGGCAATCAAACGAACGTTCGGCGAATACGCTTACAAAATCCCCATCAGTTCAACCAAGTCCATGATCGGCCACGCGATGGGAGGCGCCGGAGCAATCGAGTCCGCCGTGTGCGTGCTGACAGTCGAGCGAGGCGTGATTCACCAAACGCTCAACCTGGAGAACCCCGACCCGGCGTGCGATCTGGATTACGTGCCGGAAGGTCCACGCCAGGCCAACGTCCAGATCGCGCTCAATAATTCATTCGGCCTGGGCGGGCAGAACGCTTGCCTGGTACTGGGCCGCTACGAGGAGTGAAAATGCGTATCATCCGCAACGAACGTCGCATCCGTGTGTTTAGCTCTATCGGCCAGTATGCCACGCTGGCCGGGCTGGCGGCATTGCTGGCAAGCCTGATCCTCTCATTCGTAAAACCCGAGTGGTTCACGCTAATGCTGGCAAGCGTGACTTTGGGCCTCGTTCTATCCATAGTGGGTGGATTCTTTGCCGACCGCTACACCGGCCCTCTGGCCCAGCACGAAGCGTTGGTCAAAGCACTCAAAGGGCTGGGCAACAACTATGCGCTCCTGCAATATCGCCTCCCAGCCGCTCACGTTCTCGTCGAGCCTGGCGGCTGCACCGTCTTTGTGGTCAAGGCGCAAGGTGGGCAGGTGACCTACGAGGGCGGCAAGTGGAAACATAAACAACGAGGCAAGTTCTTCCGCCAGTTTGCCGGCCAGGAGGCAGTGGGCGCTCCCGACTTTGAGGCCGAACGTCAGGTGCGCAAGATGGAGCAATGGTTGAGTAAACAGTTGCCGGAGGTCGAGATACCCGTGCGTCCGGTCATTCTCTTTATCAACCCCGACCTCGCGCTAGAGGCTGACAATCCACCCGTGCCGGTCTTTTACGGCAAAAAAGTCAAGGCCTGGCTACGAGGGCCGGGCAAGCTCAAACCGCTGCCACCCGCCGAGCAGCAACAGTTGGCCGCAGCGCTGGGGGTTCTTGAGTAGGGCGGCTTTGCTAACCGCCGTCCTGGCCGGACAGGCAAATCCGATCTGCTTTTCAGATGTCGAAATCGCAACTGCGCCTCTCTGTCTATGTCGCCCTGCTGCTATACTTGGCACGGGCATAAAGTTTCACTCTTCAGACTGGTGAAGCAGTCGTTGGTCGAATAGCGAGCGGCGTAAGCTGAGCAGTCCAAAATGCAAGATTGTGGCCGCGAGCAGTATATCGAGAAGACGGCCCTCGGCTCCCGGTGCTCGGCACGGACAGCGATTATGTGGTGGTGACGACTGTCCAAGTCGCCGCTCCGTAGGTTGGATTGCCAATCCGACCTACCTCAAAAGCAGTTCGTCCAACCGGTGCAGCACATAATCGGGCTGGATTTTGGATCTAGCTAACATCTCCGTTGTGGTGACGCCGGTGAGGACTAGGCCAGTCGCCATGCCGGCCTCATGGCCCATGCGCACATCCGTCTCTAGCCGGTCGCCGACGATGATGCATTCGGAGGCCGGGAGTTGCAACCGGTCGAGGATGGCGCGGGCGGTGATGGGCGAGGGTTTGCCGACAACGACCTCAACTTGCTTGCCGGTGCAGCCCTCAATCGCGCCGATGACGGCCGCGGCGTCGGGCAGGCCGCCGGTGGGGGTAGGGCAGTAGCGATCACCGTTGGTGGCGACGAAACGGGCCCCGGCGCGGATAGCGTCGAAGGCGATCTGTAGCTTGCGATAATCAAAGGTGCGGTCGAAGGAAGCGACGACGAATTCGACCGCGCCCGGCTCCTCGGTCAGGCGAAACCCCGCCGCGCGCAGTTCTCCCAAGAGCGGCGCTTCCCCCACGACGAACAACCTCGCGCCTGGAGCCTCCCGTTCCAGCCAGCGGACCAGCACCCAGGAGGAGTTGATCACCTCGTCGGGCGCGGTGGGGATACCCAGGCGGGTCAGCTTGGCGGCATAGTCAACACGGGTCTGGAGAGGATTGTTGCTGAGGAAGATGACGCACGAGCCGGCCGCCCGCAGCGCCTCCACTGCGCGTCTGGCCTCTGGCAAGAGTGCGTCGCCCAGGTAAATGGTGCCGTCCAAATCAAAGGCGTAGCCGGGGAAGATGCGGTCAACTGTCATTTTCAAGGGCAATCAAGGGCAGGAAGGTTTCAGAAAACCTTTAGGGGCTTCCTCGTACAGTTACCTGGTTGACCCACCGGCCGGCCCGCTTGGCCATTGCTTGCAGCCGCTCCATTGGGTAGGGGGTCGTCTTCTCTAAGGATGGATCCAGCGTGCCCAACGGGCGGAACTGTTGCAACACGTATCGCTCCGCTCCCGCGATCCAGCGGGCGATTTCCTCAATATCCTCTACATCCAGCAGCCCCGGCACCACAGTGGTGCGGAATTCGTAGGAGACATTGCCCCCTCGCAGCAGGGCGACACTCTGCTCTATACGCTGCAAATCCAGATCGGCCAGACCGGCCAGGCGGGGATACTTTGCCGGCGGCGCTTTGACGTCCATCGCCACGTAATCCACCAGTCCCCCGTCCAGCAGCGACGCCAGCACGTCGGGATTGTAGCCGTTGCTGTCTAGCTTGACGTCCAGGCCCAGCGCCCGCACCTGGCGCAGAAAAGGCAGCAGGTCGGCCTGGAGCGTCGGCTCCCCGCCGGTGATCGCCACCCCGTCCATCAGCCTCGCGCGCCGCGATAAAAAGTCCCACACCTCCTCCAGGGGCAGCGTCGGCAACTCGCCGGGGCGCAGCACCAGGTCAGCGTTGTGACACATGGGACAGCGAAAGTCGCACCCGCCGGTGAAGAGGACGGTGGCGATGTGACCGGGGTAATCTATCAGCGATGTCCTGACCCAGCCTTTGAGTTTCACGTCTCGCGTTTCACGTCAAACGTCTTGCGCTCGCGGAATTCCTGCTGCTTGCCCTGGTGCCAGTTCTGCACCGGCCGCAGATAGCCGACGATGCGGGAGTAAACTTCGCAGGGAATCTCGAGTTCAGTCTCATCGTCTCGGGTCGTTTCTTCTGGTTTGATATTATCTGTGGTCATTCTGTTATACTCCTTATTCGGGATAGAGAGTCATAAATGATTTGGGTGTGTTTCACCTACTTTGGAGAGCAACCAAAGCTAGCGCGGTGCAATTCAGCGCCGTCGGTTGAGTAGGCCTTCAGGCCGTATCGAAACCCCTGGATTGAGCCTGCCGAAATCACGGCGCGGCCCATGCAGGACAAAATCCGTTGCCAAAGCCGCTC